>NZ_JAGPYA010000039.1:0-64627 GCF_018070245.1 Micromonospora sp. M61
CATCCTCGGCGCGTCCACCCTGTTCTTCATCTACAACGCGTGGAAGTCCTGGCGGTACGGGGCGATGGTGACCGTGGACGACCCGTGGGGCTTCGGCAACTCTCTGGAGTGGGCCACCAGTTGCCCGCCGCCGCTGCGCAACTTCGACCGGATGCCGCGGATCCGGTCGGAACGTCCGGCATTCGACCTGAAGTACGGCCCGCTCGTCGCCGACCTGGGCCGGGATCTGCCGCAACGCACCACCAAGCCGCCGCAGCAGTTCAGCGACGAACTGCGGATGGAACACCACGCCCCGGAGTCGCCGTCGGCCGAGGGCGCGCACGGCGCCACCGAGGCGGCCGAGTACCAGCCGGCGCCGCGGTCCGGGGCACGGCCGGTGGACGTGCCGGACCCGGACGGCGTCCGCCGGCCCAGCTTCGAGGAGAGCGACCCGCCCGAGGACGCCGACGACGCGCCGAAGCCGCACGAACGCTGGCGCCACCCGCACAGCGACGGCAACCCCGAGGAGCGCTGACCAGGGGTACGCGCACAGAAGGGCCGACACCCGGTGGGTGTCGGCCCTTCGCCCGTACGTGTGCGGTCAGTCCCGGGCCGGCGCCAGGCCGGCGGCGGTGAGCGAGCGGCGCACGGCGGGCTGCACCCGGGTCAGCCGCAGCGGCACCCCGGTCCGCTCCGCCGCGTCCCGTCCGGCCATCAGCGCGGCGATCCCGCCGGCGTCGAAACCACCCGCGCCGACCAGGTCGACGACCACCTCGCTGGGCTGGCCGGTGACCGCCTCCAGCATGGCCCGGCGCAGCTGGTCCGCGCCGTCGCGGTCGATCTCGCCGCCGACCTCGACGACCACCCGGTCGCCGTTCTGCTTGACCGAGATCCGGGTCTTGCCCGGGTCGGGCTCGGCGGCGCCGTTCTGCCACGGGGGCGGCGCGTCGGCGAGCATTGCCTGGCGCAGCCAGGTGAGCGCCCGCGAGAGCAGCCGGGACACGTGCATCTGCGAGATGCCGAACCGTGCGGCGATCTCCGCCTGGGTCTGGTTGCCGTAGAACCGCATCGCCAGGATGCGCCGCTCACGCCAGGGAAGCCGGTGCAGCAGGCCGCTCACCGTTACCCGGTCATCGACGGATTCGAGCGCGTTGTCCGACTCGCCGACGAGGTCCCCGAACTCCGCAGAGCTCTCCCCGCCCACCGGGGCGTTGAGTGAGGCGGGGCTGTAGCCGGCCGCCGATTCCAGCGCGGCGAGGATCTCCGCCTGCGGGGTCTCCAGTCGGGCCGACAGCTCGGCCACCGACGGGGCTCGGGACAGCTCGCTGGTCAACGCGGCGGTGGCCTGCCCCACCTCGAGGATGAGGTCGCGCAGCCGGCGGGGCACGTGCACGCCCCAGGTCCGGTCCCGGAAGTGTCGTTTGATCTCGCCCACGATGGTGATCGCGGCGTACGCGGTGAACGAGCCCCGTTCCGGGTCATACCGGTCGACGGCGTTGACCAGCCCCAGCCGGGCCACCTGCTCCAGGTCCTCCAGCGGCTCTCCACGACCCCGGTACCGGCGGGCCAGTCGCCCGGCGAAGGGCAATGCGAAGCGCACCAGGTCGTCCCGTGCTTCTCCCCGCCGCTCCGGTGGCAGCCCTTCGATCCGGGCCGCGTACGCCAGTGCCGCCGCGTCGAGATCCTCCAGACCTCGCTCGGTGGGTGGTGGTGTGGTCGTGGTCGTACTCGTCTGTCCGAACATCCGCGCCTCCCTCAGGAAGGTCCCCCGCCCGGATCGGGAAACCGGTCGTGCGCGTGGTCGAGCCACGCACCGGGCCGGAAAAGTGGGTCAGTGACTGGGATGCCAGCGGGCGACACCGCCTCTACGCAGCGCAATCAGGCCGTCGCAGCCAGCGATGTTCCCGCTCCGTAGGTACTCAATCACGGGACCCCGGGTTCGCGAGGATGTTTCGGCGTGCTCCGCCTCAGGAGACCAGCAACCCCTGGTGGCCGCCGCTGTCGCGGAGCACTGCCAACGCCTCGGCGGCCCCCAGCGGGGGCGGCACGGGCAGGTCGTACGGCTGGGCACGCATGACCTCGGTGGCCCGGCGGGTGGGAACGGAGGTCACCGGGTAGCCGCGGGCGCTGGTCCGGTCCAACGCCCGACGCCGTCGCCCGAAGCCGGCCACGGCCAGCCACTGGGGCAGCCCCGCCAGCGCGGGCGAGCGCATCCCGGGCGGCTCGGGCAACACGTCCACCGAGCTGAACGCCTCGCTGCCGGCCAGCCACCACTCGGCCTCGTCGACGGTGCGCCGGGTGGCGTTCTCGCACCAGTACGGCACCAGCCCCGCGCGCACCACCTGCCACGGATCGAGCAGCCGGCCGCATTCCACCACCAACCGGTCACCGGTCTTGCCGGCACCGCGCAGCCACCGCCGGTACAGGTCGGCGACGCCCGCGCTCAACGCCGCCGGTCGGGGCACCAGCACCCGGTGCAGCGGGTGCTCGTGTCGTGCCGACCAGTCCCGCGCGGCCGTCTCGAAGCCCGGGTCGACGCCGTGCTCGGCGTGACCCGACGGCACGGACACCTCCGGCGGCTCCCACCGGGCCACGCTGCCGCCGACGGAGCGCAGGACCTGCCGCAGCGCGTGGCTGTCCGGATGGAAGTCCACCGGGTCCAGCCCGCTGGCGGGGCAGCCGACCTGGAAGCTGTGCCCAGCGTTGCGCTCGAGGACCGGCCAGGTGCGCGCGTCGTGGACCAGCAGCACCGGCGCGCCGGGGAGCAGGCGGTCGGCCAGGAACTGCGCGTACGCGGCCGGCAGGGCCCTCCACGCGGCGGTCAGCGCCACTGTCGCGCCGGCCAGAGCGCCACGGCTGGCCGGGCAGTGCACCTGCCGCAGATGCAGGTCGGCGTTGCCGGCAAGCAGCCGGGTGGCGAGTGTCGCGCCGTGCTCCAGGGCGGCCGCCGGGCGGTCCACCGCTCCGTCGGACCAGTGCACGATCATGTCGAAGCCGGCCGGCAGCAGCGGCACGCCGAGGGCCACCGCGAGGTGTGCCGCACCGCCGTGCGGAGAGCCGATCAGCACTCCCGGGTAGCGCCGGCGGGGGTACTGGTCGACGAACCAGCGGGCCACCCGGGCGGCGTCCACCTCGTCGGCCTGGGCCACGGTCAGCGCGACCCGACCGGCGGCGCGGGTGACCGCGGCACGGCGTACCGGCTCGGGCGCACCGGGGAACCGCGACGTCGGGCCGGTCTGGCCCAGGTCGGCGCAGTCCACCCCGCGCAGCGCCCGGGCAGTGGCGGCGACCAGAACCCGGGCGGCGCTGCCCGCGGCCACGACCCGGTCGCCGGCCATACCGGCGCCATCGGCCGTCAGCCCCTTGTGCACCTTGTGCACCGGGCCCACCTTGCCTCGTTCGCTCACCACGCGGCCCGGCTTCCCGTCCCGATGGGGTTCAAACGGGGCATCACCCACCCGGCGGCACATTCCGCCGGTCGGCGGGGTGCGCCGGTCATCCTCGGCGTTCGGCGACGATCGGCGGGAGCGGGCCGGCAACGGCCTTCTGCCATGTGCCGGAACACGGCGGCGGGACGTGTTTCGCCCGGGCCAGGGCGGGCACTTCCGGGGCCATGCGCACCGAGGACACCAGCGAGCCAGCCGCCGCCACGATCACCCCGTACGAGGACGGCCCGCTCCTGGTCCGCGGCGACTTCGAGCTGGTCACGCCGGACGGCGAGCGCATCGACGCGCGCCGGGGCACTGTGGCGTTGTGCCGGTGCGGCAAGTCGGGGCTCAAGCCGTTCTGCGACGGCACCCACAAGGCGATCAACTTCCGCGCGGGCACCACCCGCGAGGGGTGACCCCACGTCGCCTCGTCACGTAGCGAGAGCGCGCGCGGACGGCCCAGACCATAGGCACCACGCCGCCTTTGCTCTGCACCCATCCACGCACCGGCTACGGAGCGTGTGTGGCGCGTCGGCGGGTGCAGAGCAAAGGGAGCCACCCACATGGCCAGCCCTCACCCAACGGCCGGCGCTCTACGCAGACCCCACACGATTGGATCTGATCCGTCGGCTTCCGGGTGTGACGAGCCCTTCGGATCAGACGAGCGCGGGCGGGGCCGGCGGGGTCACAGCGGCGGGCGCGGCCCTGGCGATCGAGACGGTCGGCGGCACGGTCGGCGGGGCGGGTGGCCGCAGTGAGCTGCGACCGGCGGCCCAACTGTCCAGCAGGTGCCCGGCGAACAACCGGTCCACCGCGAGCCCGGCCGCCGCGCCGAAGAGCACGTCGGGGGCGAGGTCCGGCTCGACACGGACCAGGCCACCGCACATGTCGTGCGCGGCGATCTGCTCGTGCACCGCGTCGGCCTCGACGTGCTCGTCGTAGAAGCGGGTGGCGACCTCGTCGAAACCGAGGCGGCGTAGCCCCTTGCCGTAGCGGCGGTTCGGCAGCGAAGACGTCATCTCGAACGCGGCCAGGTGCCCGAGCAGCGCTCCGCGCAACCGCCGGTGCAGGCCGAAGAGCGACATCAGGTTGTTGGTCGCCAGGGTCACCGCCGGCACGGCGTCCAGGTGAGCTGCGTACGCGGTGTCCAGCCCCAGCCGGTCAAGGGTGCGGCGGAACAGCTCGGCGTGCATCCGGTCCAGCCGGCCGTTGCCGTACTCGTCGGTCTGGATCTCCACGAGCGCGGCCTTGGCCGGGCCGCCCAGGCGGGGCAGCGCCCAGCTGTGCGGGTCCGCCTCACGCAGGTGGTAGACGGAACGGTGGACGACGAACTCGCGGAACTGGGTGAGGTCGGCACGTCGTTGCAGCGTCGCGGCCAGCGGCGGCCCGTCGTCGGCCGCGACCAGCTCGGTCAGGCCGGCAGCCACCCCGGCGGCGGGCACCGTCGGCGTCCCGACCAGCCGGCGCAGTGCCGCCTCGAAGACCCGTTCGCAGCGGGCGCGCAACGCGAGCAACGTCGGCTGCCACTCCCACGAGTCGTCCACCCCGAGCCAGCCCCGGTAGTGCAGCTCGTAGCAGAGGAACAGGGTCAGTTGCAGGTCCTCGTCGGTGATCGGGTCCGCCGGGTCGAGGTCGACGCCGAGACCGGTCGGCAGGTCGTGCGGCGGCCGCCGCAGAGCCTCGACCACCGCCGCGGAGAGCGGGCCACGCGGCCGCGGCAGGATCGCCGGGCCGTAGCGGCGGTCAGCGGTCTCGGACATGGGACCTCCAGCATCGTCGGGCCGCTTCTGATGCCCTGGCCCAGGGCGACTAAACGAGGTCGTCGGCGTTCGCGGTGAGCGTCACCTGCTCCCGGACCTTCCGGGCGGGAGCGCCTTTGGCGTACAGGCCGCGCAGGTCGGCGAACGCCGGTTCCGGCGGCGCCAACGACACCGCCGGGTCGACAACCGCCTCGAGTACGCAGGGGCGGTCCGCCGCGAGGGCCTCGTCCCAGGCCGCGCCGACCAGCTCCGGGCGGTCCACCCGCACCCCGTGCAGCCCGAGCAGCCGGGCCCAACCGGCGTACGGCACGTCGGGTCGACGGCGGGTCGGGTCGGTAGACGGCTCACGCCCGCCACCCATGCCGTTCTGGTCGCGGTTGTTGAGCACCAGGACCACCAGCCGAGGATCGCGCCACTGCTGCCAGTGGTGCGACACGGTGATCAGCTCGGCGAGCCCGTTGAGCTGCATCGCCCCGTCGCCGACCAGCGCGATCACCGGTTGGTCGGGGGCGGCGAGCTTGGCGGCCACCGCGTACGGCAGGGCACAGCCCATCGAGCCGAGTGTGCCGCACAGTTGAGCCTTCACCCCCGGTGGCAGGGTGAGGTGCCGGGCGTACCAGTAGAGGACCGAGCCGACGTCGACCGCGACCGCGCCGCTGCCCGGCATCCGGGCGGACAGCTCCTGGAGGACGAGCTGCGGGTTGACCGGATCGGCGGGCGCGGCGACCCGCTCGGCGGCGACCTCCCGCCACCGGTCCACCGAGCTCTCCACGGTGGCGCGCCACTGCTGCTCGGGCCGGCCGCGCAGGCGGGTCAGCAGCGCCCGCAGCGTTTCGGCGGCGTCACCGACCAGCGGCACGTCGGCCGGGTAGCGGGTGCCGATCCGGCGACCGTCGATGTCGATCTGCACCGTGCGGGCCTGCTCGGGCATCGGGAAGTAGTCGGTCCACGGGTCGTTGGTGCCGACCATCAACAGCGTGTCGCAGCCACCCATCAGCTCGGCCGCCGCCGGGGTGCCGACCTCGCCGAGCACCCCGGTGTGAAACGGCAGCCGCTCGTCGAGGACCGGCTTGCCCAGCAGTGAGGTGGCCACCCCCGCGCCGAGCCGGTCGGCGATCTCGATGATCTCGGGGGCCGCGTCCCGACCGCCCTGCCCCACCAGGATCGCGACGCGCTGGCCGCCGCCGAGCAGCTGCGCGGCGGCGTCGAGGTCCACCTCGTGGGGCAGCACCCGGGCCAGCGGCTCACCCGGGGTCGCCGTGATCACCCCGGCGGCGTACGTCTGCAGGTCGGGCACCACGGCTTCCTGCAACTGCCGGGGCAGCACGACGCAGGTCGGGCTGCGCGTCGCTGCCGCCGTACGGAACGCCTGGTCCAGCAGCGCACCCACGTCCTCCGGGCTGCGGCCGTAGCGGACGAACTGGTTGCACACGTCGCCGAAGAGGCGACTCAGCCCGATCTCCTGGTGGGCGCCGCCGAGCGGCCCGGAGATGTCCTCCCCGACGATCGCCACCACCGGCTTGCTGTCCAGCTTGGCGTCGTAGAGGCCGTTGAGCAGTTGGACGGCGCTGGGCCCCTGGGTGGCGAGGCAGACCCCGATACCGCCGGTGAACTTGGCGTGCCCGGTGGCCATGAACGAGGCGGTTTCCTCGTGCCGCGCCGGGATGAACGCCGGCTCACCGCCAGTGCGGTCCAACGCCTCGATCAGCGGGGCGATCGCCTCGCCCGGATACCCGAAGGCACGGGGCACCCGCCAGGCCAGGAGCCGCTCCACCACCAGATCCGCGACCCGCCGCTCAGCCATTCTCGCGCCCCGGTGTGCTGGGGTCGACGTAGCGCAGCACCGCGCCGACGCCGTCGGTGAGCTCGGGCGCCTCCTCGGGGCCCAGCACGGTCAGCGCCGCGTCGGTGCCGACGAGTGCCCGGACGAGTGCCGCGTCGGCGCGTACCCGCTGCGGGTCGGTCACCGACATCGCGGCCAGCTGCCCCGGGTCGACGGCGATCTCGGTCGGCTCCGCGCCGATCCACAGCTCGCCGTTGGCCGACGGGTCGTCCACGATGATCATCGTGTCCACCTGGTTGCGTTGCAGGGCCGAGACGACCGCGTCGAGCCCGCCGCCCACGTCCTCCTGCACACCGAACCTGTCCAGCGCGGCGCTGATCCGTTGATCGGCGACCTCCGCGATGGTCTGCACGGTGAGGTCGTCCAGCATCGTCTGGTCGGCGCCACCGGCCCGGGACCCGGCGTCCGTGCGGACCACGAGGTCCTGCCACCGCTCCGGCATCTGGGCGGCGATCATTCCGGTCGCCCGGACGTCGCCGGCGACGACCACCACGTCCGCGCCGACACGGTCGGCCAGGTCCACGGTCGCCGCTGTCACATCGCCGGCGTTCTGGTGCCACGCCTCCATGGCCGCCCGCTGATAACGCGACTGGGACCACCCGCCGGGCTTCGCCCGTCGCAGCGGGAACTCGTCCCGGCCGGCGACGTGCGCCCGCCGGGGCACCCCGCCGGCGCTGACCGCCATCGCGTCGGCGCCCAGCCGGTCGGCCACCACCCGCACCCAGGCCACCTGTTCGCCCCGCTGGGCGAGCAACGGCATCACGTGCGGAAGCGGCGCGAAACTGGCCAGATCGCGCAGTGGTGGCGCGGACAGGTACTCGGAGAGCACCACCCGGCCGTGACTGGCGAAGACCGCCAGACCGTAGTCCCCGACCATCGGGTCGTGGCCACGGATCACCCGGTCCAAAGCGGCGATGCTCGCCTCGTCGGCTCCCTGTTCCATGAGCCGGCGCTCCAGGGCGCGCCAGCGCAGGTCCAGGGCGGGATGGGCGTCCTCCGTGTCCGCGGAGGCGTCCAGATACACCGAGCACCACGGCCCGGGACGGTCGTAGAGCGGGCGCAGGAAGGACAGCTGCATGCTCGACCCCTTTCCAGCTCGGCCCCCCGCTTACCCGGGTCGCCCGGGATGTCACCTCGTGGCCGTGAGCCCGTGACCAGGTTTCATTCACGTCGTTCAACTGAGGACGTCGATACGATCTGTGAACACATGCGGACTCTCGGTGGTGGGAATGGACAGCGGACTCGAAACCCGACGGATCGTGCACCCGACGGAGCGGATCGTCACCGGGCGGCTGATCCGCCTGCTCGACGGCTACACGCGCGAGGTGCGCATCGGGCAGCCGGTGCTGGTGGCGGTGCTCGCGGCGGCAGCGTTCGCGCGGCTGCCCGCCCTGCTGCTGCGCTCGCTCTTCTCCTTCGGCGGTGGCAGCACCCGCCGGCGCTGGAAGCAGTTGAAGCAGGGTCCGGAATATCTGGTCACGCCGGTGCGACTGCGTAACACCGCAGGGCAGCTCTGCGAGGTGGAGCTGCACGGTCACCTGCCGCAGAGTGCCCTGCACCCGGCGGACCAGGTGCAGCTCACCCTGCGCCCGCAGCGGGACCCGGAGCTGCCGCCCCGGATCGAGCGGATCGTCAACCTCACCACCGGGCAGCTGCTGACCCCGCGTACCGCGACGCTCTGGTCGCACCTCGGGCCGCCGCTGCTGTTGCAGGCGTTCCTGGGCGCGCTGCTGCTGGCCGGCGTCGTGGCCTGCTCCGCGCTGACCTGACCGCTCAGGCAGGCGGCCAGCGGGTCAGCCGACCGGGGCGGGTTGGCGGCTCAGCCGACCGGGGCGGGCTCGCGGGCCGGTTGGCGGTCGACGCCGAGCATCCCCCGGCGGCGGGCCCAACGCTCGAAGGCCAGGGTGGCGAACGGCGGCACCGCGCTGGCCAGAGCCACCGCCGTGGCCAGCAGGCTCCACCTGCGCAGCCGGGCCACGGCCAGCACCAGCAGGGCGTACGCGACGAAGAGGCCGCCGTGGATCGGCCCGAAGATCTTGACACCCAGCTCGTTGTCCGGCGGGCCGTACTTGACCAGCATGCCGACCAGCAGGGCCAGCCAGGAGCAGGCCTCGGCGATCGCCGCCGCGACGAACAACCGGGTCACCTTCTCGCGCATCCGCACGCCACCACCTCTCAGGGCCGCAATGCTATCGGGGCGGCCTGACTGGGCTATCAGGGCGGGCAGGTGGGTAGGAAGGGACCATCGGGTCTTTCCCCGCCCGCCCCGGACGTGCGAGGTTAGGGGGGACCAGCGGTGACAAGGTGGTGACCATGGGCGAGGACGTCGGCGTACGAACCTTCAGTCGAGAAGACCGGGCCCGTTATCGCGACAAGGTCCGCCGCTGCCTGGACGTCTTCGCCGAGATGCTGCGCGAGTCCCGTTTCGACGTGGACCGGCCGCTGACCGGCGTGGAGATCGAGCTGAACCTCGTCGACGAGGCGTCGAATCCGGCGATGCGCAACGCCGACGTGCTGGCAGCCATCGCCGATCCGAGCTTCCAGACCGAGTTGGGCCAGTTCAACGTCGAGATCAACGTGCCGCCGCGCCGGCTGGCCGGCACCGGCACCGCCGACTTCGAGGAGTACGTGCGGGCCAGCCTCAACGCCGCCGAGGTGAAGGCCCGGGCGATCGGCGCCCACATGGTCATGATCGGCATTCTGCCGACACTGCGCCCGGAGCATCTGACCGCCGAGACGCTCTCGGCGAACCCCCGCTACAAGCTGCTCAACGAGCAGATCTTCGCGGCCCGCGGTGAGGATCTGCCGATCGCCATCAGCGGCGTGGAGCGGCTGGCCGTCACCGCCGACACGATCACCCCGGAGGCGGCCTGCACCAGCACCCAGTTCCATCTGCAGGTCAGCCCGGCCCAGTTCGCCGACTACTGGAACGCCGCCCAGGCGATCGCCGGCATCCAGGTCGCGGTCGGCGCGAACTCGCCGCTGTTCTTCGGCCGGGAGCTGTGGCGCGAGACCCGCATCCCACTGTTTCAGCAGGCCACCGACACCCGGTCGGAAGAGATCAAAGCCCAGGGGGTACGCCCCAGGGTCTGGTTCGGCGAACGTTGGATCACCAACGTGTTCGACCTGTTCGAGGAGAACGTGCGCTACTTCCCGGCGCTGCTGCCGGTCTGCGACCCGGAGGACCCGACGCAGGCCCTCGCGGCCGGTGAGGTGCCCAGTCTCGCCGAGCTGCGCCTGCACAACGGCACCGTCTACCGGTGGAACCGCCCGGTGTACGACGTGTCGCGCGGCCGACCGCACCTGCGGGTGGAAAACCGGGTGCTGCCCGCCGGCCCGACCGTGCTGGACACCATCGCCAACGGCGCCTTCTACTTCGGACTGGTCCGCGCCCTCGCCGAATCGGACCGACCACTGTGGTCACAGATGTCGTTCAGCGCCGCCGAGGAAAACTTCACCAGTTGCGCCCGGCACGGCATCGACGCGCAGGTGTTCTGGCCCGGCCTCGGCTACCTGCCGGTGACCGAGCTGGTGCTGCGCCGGTTGTTGCCGATGGCGCATCACGGTCTGGACCGGTGGGGGCTCGACCCGGCCGAGCGCGACCGGCTGCTCGGCGTCATCGAGCAGCGCTGCCTGACCAGCCGCAACGGCGCGACCTGGCAGGTGGAGACGCTGCACCGACTGGAGTCCGCCGACCACCTGGACCGGCCGGAGGCGCTGCGCGAGGTGGTCCGCCACTACGTGGACCTGATGCACAGCAACCGACCGGTGCACGAGTGGCCGATCCCGTAGGTCCTCGCATGTCGCTTGTGGACCCCCACGCTCATCGAGGACTGTCATAGGCTGCGGTGACTCGGACATCGATGACGATGGAGGGTTGCCGGTGACCACTTCTGGAAATGACCGCGTCCCGACCCAACGGCCCGCGCAGATGGCACTGTCCCGTCGGCACATGCTGCGGATCGGAGCGGCGGCTGCCGGTGGGGCGGCGCTCGTCGGTGCGACAGAGCCGACGTTGGCACAGGCCGCTCCCCCCGGTGGTGCGAAACGCGTGCTGCGGGCACCGGCGCTGGCACCCGGTGACCGGGTTCGAGTCGTGTCGCCCGGCAGCACCCCCGACCCCACGAACATGGCCCGAGGCATCGAGATCCTGCGCAGCTGGGGCCTGGAGGTCGAGCTGGGCAGGCACGTCTTCACCAGGTTCGGCTACCTGGCCGGCACCGACGCGCAGCGGCTGGCCGACCTGAACGCGGCGCTCACCGACCCCGGAGTCCGTGCCGTCTTCGCCGCCCGCGGCGGTTACGGCACCCAGCGGATCGTCGATCGGATCGACGTGTCCGCTCTCCGGCGCGACCCCCGGGTGGTCGTCGGCTTCAGCGACATCACCAGCATCCAGGGCAAGCTCTGGCGCGACACCGGCCTGGTCACCTTCTACGGCCCCATGGTCAACTGGAGTGACGCCCGCACCGGCCCTGAGTCGGCTGAGGCGCTCCGCAGGGCGGTGATGACCACCGCGCCCGTGACGATCTCCCGGGACCCGGCCGAGACAGCGGCCTCCGTGCTGGTGCCGGGGCGGGCATCGGGGCCGCTGCTCGGCGGCTGCCTGACGCTGATCTCCACGTCGCTCGGCGCGGAGGACTCCCCGAGGTTCGACGGCGCGATCCTGTTCTTCGAGGACGTGGACGAGGCTCCGTACAGCATCGACAGCATGCTGACCGAGCTGCGCCGGGTAGGCGTGCTGAAAAGGGTCGCCGGGGTGGTCATCGGCCAGATCACCAACAGCGTCGCTGAGCCGGGTGAGTGGGACGCGGCAGCCGTGCTGAAGGACCGCCTGTACGACCTCGGGGTGCCGGTCCTCGGTGGACTCCGACTGGGCCACGGCAATGGCCAGCTCACCGTTCCGCTCGGTTCGCGAGCCACGATCGACGCCGTGGCGGGGACCCTCACCGTGGAGCCCGGGGTCCGTCCCCGCTAGCCGGGAGGCTCGACCAGCCGCTCGGAGCGCCTGTCGTTGATGATGGGTGCCATGACGTCAGTGGGCGCCCAGCGGGTGCGAGATGCGAACGACGCGACGCACACTGCTGTGGAGCAGCGACTGATCGAGTCCGTCGCCCGCGGCGAGATGCTCGACCTAGCCGGCGACGGGCCGGTCGACGAGGAAGCGATGCGCTCCTGGGGCGACGACCACGCGATTTCGGCCTCGGTCATCCGTGAGCTGGTGCGCGGCCGGCTGGTCAGCGAGCCCGACCCGCACGGCCTGCGGCTGCGCGGGGCCCGGATCCTCGGCCAGATCGACCTGGAGAACGTCACCAGTGACCTGGCGCTGGAGTTGCGCGACTGCCTGTTGCCCGACGGCGTGAACCTTCGCAACGCCCGACTGTCGGCGGTCGCCCTGAGCGGGTGCCGCATCGAGCAGGCGCCCGGCTCAGCGGACGCGGCACTGGAGGCGACGCGCTGTTCGGCCTGGGCGCTCTCGCTCGACTGGAGCACCGTGAGAGCTGACACCGTCGCCGCCACCATTCGTCTCGCTGCCGCCCGTGTCGGCACACTGGACTGCCGCGGAGCGCGGTGGGAGAACAGCATTGGACCGGCCCTGGATGCCGACGGCCTCACCGTCGAACAGAGCGTGTTCCTGAATGACGGCTTCACCGCCAGCAGCCCCAGCGCGCGCGGCACGATCCGGCTGCTCGGCGCCCACATCGGCGGCCAGCTCAACTGCGGTGGGGCACGGCTGGAAAACACCGTCGGCCCGGCGCTCAACGCCGACAACCTTCGAGCCGACCAGGACGTGCTGCTCGAGAACGGCTTCAGCGCCAGCAGCGCCAGCGAGCAGGGCACGATCCGGCTCATCGGCGCGCACATCGGGTCGCTGAGCGCGCGCGGTGCGCGGCTCACGAACATCGCCGGACCGGTCCTCGACGCCGACGGCCTGACCGTCGACCGGGACCTGGCCCTGGATCGTGGCTTCACCGCCCGCAGCGCCAGTGCGTGGGGCGGTGTCGGCCTGGCCGGCGCCCGCATCGGTGGGCTTCTGGCCTGCGGTGGGGCGCAACTGGAGAACACGGTCGGCCCCGCCCTCGACCTGAATGGCCTTCGGGTCGACCAGGACGTGCTCCTGGATGACGGGTTCAGTGCCACCAGCGGCGGTGAGGAGGTGGTGGTGCTGGTGCTGGCCGGGACCAGGGTCGGTGGGGCTCTCCGCCTCGAGACCGATGGGTTGGCCCATACGGCACCGGGCCTGGGACCGCTTGTCGAGGTGGAGGGGCTCACCTACAGCGGGCAGCCGCGGCCGGCATCACTGCGGCGCTGGCTGACCCTGCTGCGCGAGGAAACACCCCGTTACAGCGCCCAGCCCTACCAGCAGCTCGCCGCCGCCTACCGGTCCGCCGGCCACGACCGCGACGCCCGCACGATTCTCATCGCCCAACGCCGTGACCAACTCCAGCGCGCCGGGCTCAGCGCCGCCGAACACGCCTGGGGTCGCCTCATCGGGATCACCCTCGGCTACGGCTACCAGCCCTGGCGCGCACTGCTCCTACTCCTCGCCACACTGGCGGTCGCCGTGGCGCTCAGCGTCGTCGGCGGCCACCACGGCGGCCTCGCGCAGAAGGCGGTGGCCAGCGGCGCTGTCGCCGCCTGCACGAGCATCGACCAGATCGGTGTCGGCCTCGACCTCGGCGCCCCGCTGCTCAAGACCGGTGCCCGGGATCGCTGCCAACCGACCGACACCGCTGCCGGTCAGATCCTCACCATCGCCGGCTGGATCCTGCAACTGCTCGCCTGGAGCTTCGCCACCCTCTTCATCGCCGGCTTCACCAGCGCGGTCCGCAAGACCTGACCCACGCTGACCTGCTCCGCGCCGGTTGCGGCGGGGGCGGTGCTCAGCCGCGCGGAGTGGGAACACCGAAGAGATCGATGATGCCGGCGGGAAGCTGGGCGAGCAGGTCGTGACGCTCGTCGTCATTGAGCGCCTCGGCGACGGTCCGCAACACCGCCTGAGCGTGTAGACGCACCTGGTCCACGTCGGCGACCTGCTCCCGGTCGCCGACGTGCTTCAGGAAATCACCGATGTCCCACCGGCGGCCCTGCGGATTACGGGTGACCGACGCGTCCAGCCGATCCGGTAGCTGTGCCGCCAGGTTGTCGGCCTCCTTTCCGGCGAGCCGTTCGCCGAGCACCGACAGAACGGCCTGTACGGACCGCACGGCCTCGTTCTCCCCGAGGCCCGCGCGCCGGCGTACCGTGGCGATCATCTGCTCGTACTCCATGACCCGCTCCTTCGGTCTCGTCGGCATGCCGTCAGGCCTGCCTGCGGACGAACGGGGCGAGTTCCCCGGCTCCCTGGCCACAAACGGGTCACGCGTGACCCGGACTTTCCCGCCGCTGGCGGGCGAGGCCTCACAAGCGGCGCGAACCAGGCGCGTCACTCGGGTTGCCAGCTGAGCCAGGTCGGGCCGTGCTGAAAGCCCGCCCGCTCATACAGGGGCACCGCGCGTTCGCTGGAGTGGACGGTTACGTGTTCCAGGCCGAACTCGCGCGCCTCGGCCAGCATCACCGTCAGGAGGGCCGCGCCGATGCCGGAGTGGCGAAGCTCCGGCACCACGTAGACCGCTTGGACATCCCCGGTCCGACGGTGCCGGCGCGTGGGGGCAGGCACCCGCTCGGCGACCATCAACCAGGCCATCCCCACCAAGTCGCCGTCGACCTCCGCAACGAACGGCCGGTGGGTCGACAGGTGCTCGGCGACCCACGTGGCGAACAGCTCCACGAAGTCGTCGTGGTCATTGCCCGTGTAGCCGTCTTCTTCGATCAGCCGCCGCCATCGAAGGCCCGCCAACGCCACGGCGTCGGCTTGCGTCCCCGCGCGTACGTCTGCCCGAATTTGACCTTGGCGAGTGTCGTTCGGCATGCCGCGAGGCTACCCACCTCTGGCCACGGCCCGGGCCTTCCCGACCGAGCCGGTAGACCCACGCGCACCGGTCGGCGCGTCCCAGGGGGACGGATCGTCGCGCAACCGGCTGTAGAGATAGCCGTCGCGCCACTGACCAGCCCGAAACTCGCTGGCCCGGATGACGCCCTCAAGCTGGAAACCGGCCTTCTCCAGCGCCCGTTGCTCGGCGACGTTCTCCGGGTGCGTACCGGCCTGGATGCGCTGCGCCGGGCTGTGCTGGAAGAGGTAGTCGCAGAGCAACGCCTGTGCGCGCCAGCCGATGCCTCTCCCCCGCCACTGCGGCAGCAGGGCGATGCCGATCTCCCAGTACGACGCCCGTCCGGCGTAACGCCCAGCGGTGTAGCTGACGATTCCGGCGGCGGCCTGCTCCTGCTCGACCTCCACGACGAGCCGCCCGTCGTCCTCGCCGAGATAGCCGTCGACGGCGAACCGCCGCGCCGGCGCCCCAGCGTCCTTGAAGCCAGCCCAGT
This sequence comes from Micromonospora sp. M61, assembly GCF_018070245.1. NCBI lineage: Bacteria > Bacillati > Actinomycetota > Actinomycetes > Micromonosporales > Micromonosporaceae > Micromonospora > Micromonospora sp. M61. The sequence continues at coordinate 15,432 of NZ_JAGPYA010000039.1, forward strand.
CCAACCCGATCAGGCCCGGCTCGGTGCAGAACCGTCGGAGCATCCCCAGGTCGGCCTCGCCAACCGGGCGCAGCCGGACAGTGAGGTCGGTCGAGACAGGCACCGGCGTGCCTCCACTTTCCATGGCGACACGCTAGCTGCCCGGCCAGCGGGAGACGGAGCTTGCGTCACGCGCGCAGCACTCCCCCGCCGGCAGACCTGACCGCCGGTCAGACCTTGAGCAGCACCTTCGTACAGTCGTCCTGCTTCTTCTGGAAGATCTTGTAGCCCTTCGGGGCGTCGCGCAGCGGCATGCGGTGGCTGACGATGAAGCTCGGGTCGATCTCGCCGCGCTGGATGCGCTCCAGCAGCGGCCGCGTGTAGCGCTGGACGTGGCACTGACCGGTCCGCATGACCAGTGAGCGGTTCATGAACGCGCCCATCGGGAACTTGTCGACGAAGCCGCCGTACGCGCCGACGACCGAGACCACCCCACCCGAGCGGCAGGCGAGGATCGCCTGGCGCAGGGCGAACGGCCGTTCCGTCTCGACCCGGGCGACCTGCTTCGCCCGGTCGTACGCGTACATGGCGGCGTTGCCGTGGTGGCCTTCCAGGCCGACCGCGTCGATGCACGCGTCGGGCCCCCGGCCGGCGGTCATCTCGTTGAGGGTGTCCAGCACGTCGGCCTGCTCGTAGTTGATCGTCTCGGCGCCGGTGTGCTCCTCGGCCAGCCGCAACCGGTACGGGAACCGGTCGATGACGATCACCCGCTCCGCGCCCAGGAGCCGGGCGCTGGCCGCGGCGAGCAGCCCGACGGGCCCGCTGCCCCACACCGCGATCACCTGGCCGGGTTTGATGTCGCACATCTCGGCGCCCATGTAGCCGGTCGGGAACACGTCGGCGAGCATGACCGCCTGGTCGTCGCTGACCTCGTCGGGCACCTTGAGCGGGCCGATGTCGGCGAACGGCACCCGGGCGTACTCGGCCTGGCCGCCGGCGTAGCCGCCGAGCAGGTGGGAGTAGCCGAAGATGCCGGCCGGCGAGTGCCCCATGATCTTCTCGGCGATGCCGGCGTTGGGGTTGGAGTTCTCGCAGACCGAATAGAGGCCGCGCTGGCAGGACGAGCAGTGCCCGCAGGCGATCGGGAACGGCACCACCACGCGGTCGCCCGGTTTGAGGTTGCGGACCTCCGGGCCCACCTCGACCACCTCGCCCATGAACTCGTGGCCGAGGATGTCGCCCTTGCGCATCGCTGGAATGTAGCCGTGGTAGAGGTGCAGGTCGGAGCCGCAGATCGCGGTGGTGGTGATCCGGACGATCGCGTCCCGGGCGTTCATGATCTTCGGGTCGGGCACGTCGATCACCTTGACGCTGTCGGTGCCCATCCAGGCGGTGGCCTTCATGGTCGGTCCCTTTCGGATGCGTGGGCGGTCAGCGGCGCGACGACGGCAGCGGCTGGGCGGGACGCTGCATGGCCTGCTGGCGTACGGAGATGCCGTTGGGGCTGCCCTCGGAGCGGACCACCTCGCCGGTCTCCAGCACCTGCTTGAACCGGCGCAGGTCGTCGCGGACCTGCTGCTCGGGCTCCTCGCCGAAGAGCTTCGCCACCACCCGCCCGAGCGCGCCGGCCGGAGGCGCGTACCGCAGCTCGACCCGGACCTCGGTGCCCCGGTCACCGGGTGCGGGCACGAACCGGACCCGCCCGGCGTTCGGCACCCGGGTGCCCGGCAGCGAACGCCAGGTGATCGACTTGTTCGGCTGGTCGTCGATGATCTCGGCGTCCCACTCGACGCGGTGACCCGCCGGGCCACGGGCGATCCAGTGCGAGCGGCGCAGGTCGTCGGCGCGTACGGACTCCAGGTGCGCCATGAACCGGGGAAGGTTCTCCATGTCCCGCCAGAACCGGTACGCCTCGGCGGGTGAACGGTTGACGGTCACGGCGATCTCCATCCGGATCACCCGGGCCCGGGCCCGTTGGGCCCGCCCGATCCGCACGGCGGAGAGCACGTCGACGGCGGTGATGCCGGCGATCGCGAGGGTGCTCAGCGCGACCCGGCGGCGTCGTTCACCGCTGCGGTCCGCGAGTGCCCTTCCGAGCAGGGTCAGGTCCATGGCGTCGCCGGCCACCCGGCTCCAGGCCCAGCCGGCGGGGCGACGGCCGCTGAGCAGACCGGCGGCGCTGCCCAACTCCCGGAGGCCCACGGCCGGGAGCACGGCCCGCGCGGACGGGGAGTCGTCCACCCCGGTCAGTCGCGCGACGGGTCCGGGCGCGACCAGGGCGCCCACGCCCAGCGCCAGGCTCAGCAGGCCCAGGGCGCTCGGCAGCGTCGCCGGCACCGGCCCGTCCAGCTCGGGCAGGAGCACACTGTCGATCCGGGTCATGCCTGGTCCCTTCCGGTGGACGTGACCGCCGGTCCGCCGGCGGAGCGGCGGTGGTCCCGCCCCCGTGACGCTATGCCGTAGGCGTGACGTGCGCGCCCGGTTCGGGGTAGAACGCCCGATGTGGGCAGCGTGGGCGCAAACGCTCCGTCGACGGTCGACATCGTGACAGTGACCGATCTGGATCGCTTGCGGGCCGTACCGTCGGCCCCACCCGCCGCGCCGCCGGAAGGACGACCTCATGCGCCGTGCCCTTCTCCGCCAGCTGACCGCCACCGTCACCGTCGCACTGCTCGTCGCACTGCTCGTCGCGCAGGCCGCCGAGCCGGCTGCCGCGCGTACCCCCGGGTCGGTGTCGCCCACGCCCGGCGGCGTCCGCACCGTGGTGCGCGACGCGGCGACCGGCGCGCCGGTGTCCCGGGCCTGCGCCGCGCTCGTCCCAGTGGACGCCGCGGCCCTGGCGGCGGTGACGCTCGGCGAGGACCAGCTCGGTCGGTACGGGGGCTGCGCCGACGAGCAGGGGGTCCTGGTGGCCGCCGACGTCGCCCCCGGGACGTACCGGCTGCTGGTTCGCCCGTACGACACGACGGCGCACGGATGGCAGTGGGTCGGCCGGCACGGCGGCACCGGTGACCGCGAGCGGGCCCGGGAGGTCCGCGTGCGGGCCGGCGCGGTGACCACTCTGTCGGACGTCCGGCTCGACCCTCCCGGCACCGTCGTGGGCGTGGTGACCGACGCGACGGGCGCCCCGGTCCCCCGCGCGCGGGTGATGGTGGTGCCCTACGTGCCGCATCCGAAGTACGACGACCACGGCCCGACCACCGACGAGTACGGCCGCTACACGATCACCGGTCTCGGCCCGTACGACTGGCCGGTGCAGTTCGCCGCCGCCGGGCTGGCGACCGTGTGGTCCGGCGGTGCGGGCAGCCGGTTGTCGGCGCGGCCGGTTGCGGTCCGCGCCAACCAGACGGTGACCCTCGACCAGGCGCTGCCCACCGGGACGCCGCTGAGCGGGAGCGTACGAGTCGACGAGCTGCTCACCTACGCCCAGGTGATCGCGTTCGACGCGCTGACCGGGGACCTGGCCGGCGTCGCGGACGTGGGCACCGGTTACACCCTGCGCCTGTTCCCCGGGCAGCGGGTGAAGCTGCGTTGCGACTGCGCGTACGCCCCGTCGGCGTGGCACCGGAACGCGGCCGGTTTCGACGCCGCGATCCCCGTACGGGTCCGTCGCACGCCGGTCGTGGTCGACTTCGACCTCCGGTAGCCCCCTGGCCTACCACGCCCAGCGGAGCACGGTGATCAGGCCGACGACGGTGAGCGCCACCAGGACCAGACCGATCACCCCTGCCACCAGGCAGCCCAGCGCGTCCCGCCACGAGCTGTGCTCCTCCGGCCGGGGGCCGACCTCGGTCCAGGTGACCGGGGCGGGGCCTTCCCGCTCGGCCTGCTCGACCAGCCGGCCGAGCCGCGCACCCGCCACCGGCCCGAGCCGATCGGTGGGGTCGGCGGTCACCGTCAGCAGGCGCACACGTTGCCAGGCACCCGGGTAGGACCGCTCGAACGCGGCGATCTCCTGCGCGCTGGCGTCCTCGGTGAGGAACCCCCACCGCCCAGCCTCGGCCACGTTGCCCACCTGCCGGTAGAGATCGGCACGCCGGGCGCGCAGGTCCAGGTCGTCGGGGTACGCGGCGTTCAGGCTCGCCAGGCGCTGCATCGCGGGGTGGACGTGCCCCCGCCGCAGATCGGCCTCGACCTTCGCCAGAACGTGCTCTCTCGCCATGGCCGACATTCTGAGCGGTACGCGTGCCGCACCGACAGCCGAATATCACCGGGCCACATATTCTGGCCGGCCACCGGAACCTTCTTCCCGGCCCGTTGGTGGGAGTGGTGGAGAAGGGGGGTGACGGTGTCCGACGGTGATCTGATCTCCGAGCTGTACGCCGGCTGTTTCCGACGCCTGGTGGTCCAGCTGTACGCGGTGACCGGCGACCTGACCGAGGCGCAGGAAGCGGTCCAGGAGGCGTTCACCCGGGCGCTGGTGTCACCACGGCGCTTCGCCGCGCTGGAGAACCCGGAGGCGTGGTTGCGCCGGGTCGCGGTGAACTGGGCCCGCAGCCGGTACCGCCGCCGCCGGGTGCTCGACGGGCTGCTGCGCCGCATCGGCCCGCCGCCGGCTGTCGCCGACCACTCCCCGGAGCACCTTGCCCTGCTCGCCGCCCTGCGGGTGCTGCCGGAGGGGCAGCGGCACGCCCTGGCTCTGCACTACCTCGTCGACCTGCCGGTGGACGAGGTCGCGGCCACGCTGGGCGTCTCGTCCGGCACGGTGAAGTCCCGGCTGTCGCGGGGCCGGGTCGCCCTGGCGGCGCTGCTCGCCGACACCTCCGACGCCACCAGCACTGGCACCAAGTGCGCCTCCGACGCTACGGAAACCGGGAGGATCGATGTCCGGTCGTGAGTTCTCCGGGTTCGACATGAACACCCTGACCGAGGCCGTGTCGCCACAGCCCTTCGACGCGCTGCGGTCCACCGCCCGGTCCCGCCGACACCGGTCGGTTGCGATGGTGGCGGTCGCACTGGTCGCACTGGCCGGGCTGGCGGTCGTGCCGCTGGTGGCGGGGGCGGACGGGGCCGACCCGGTGGTCCCCGCGCAACCGTCGCCCGTGCACGGGGACGACTTCACGCTGACCGGGCCCGAGTCGGGGGTCGACGTCGACGTGTCGGAGGACGGCTGCGTCGTGCGCTTCGCGTACACCGGCGACCGCGGCCGGACCTGGTCGGACTGGGACGCGGCCCGGTTCCAGGGTTCCAGGTGTGTGGCCAGTTCCCGCACCGCGACACCGTCCGGTCCCGTCGAGGTCTTCGTGCTCAGTGACCGGTCCTACCTGGTGAGCGACGTCGGGCTGCCCCGTCTCTCCACCGACTACGGTCGCACCTGGCGGGACGGGAACTCCGCGATCGTTCCCGTACCCCGATTCCCGGCGACGGCCCGGCCGGTCTTCTGCGGGTTCGGTTGTGAGCCACTGTCCGAACCACTCGCTGTGGATCCGGCGAACGGGACCGTGTACCGCCTCACCACGGCACCCTCGTGGCGTCCACTGTTCAGCCTCTACCCCGCTGCCGGAGGCGCCATCTGGGCGGTGTACCGGATGGGGGGCGTCTCGGGGTCGACCGTCGCCCGCAGCGCCGACAGAGGCGCGACCTGGACCACCTGGGACGCGGGCGACGACGCGAACGTGCTAGCGGTGGTCGGGCTCGACGACCGGGAGGGGTACGCGCTGGCGGAGCCACGGACGACGAGCGGCGGGATGCGGCTGCTGCACACCACGGACGGCGCGAAGACCTGGACGGACACCGGCGCCGACCTGCCGCAGCGGACGTGGGACCTCACGGTGGGGTCGGACGGCTCCCTGCTCGCGATCACCACCAACGGGGGCACCGAGCCGAACGAGCTCGCGCGGCTCCTGGTCAGCCGGGACGACGGGCGGCGCTTCACGGTCGCGCGTGATTACGGCACGGTTGTCGGGTCGGTCAGTGTGGTGCCCGGCTACGCCTGGCTCTTCGGGCGCGACGACGGGTCGACGGGCGAGCCGGACCATCTGATCGTCACCACGGACGCGACCACCTGGACCCGCTTCACGCTGAAACCCTGAAAACCGCGCGCCGCCCGGAGTTAACAGTGACCCGTACCGGGTAGCCGGCATCCGCTGCTACCGGCGGTCGGGGAGGTGGGATGACGGCGACCAGCGCCTTCTTCGAACGGTTGACCGTTGCGGGCCGGGACCCACGGTTCAGCAAGGTCTGCGGGAGCGTGCGGTTCGACATCCGGGACGGGGGCCACCTGGAGCAGTGGCTCCTTGACATCGATCATGGCCGGATGAGGGTGACGAGGAGCGGTGGTCCCGCCACCACAGTGATCCAGGTGTCCGCGCAGGTCGCGGAGGCGATGGCACGCGGTGAGGTGAACGGCCTGGCGGCGATCACCCGCGGCGACATCCTGGTCGACGGTGACCTCGGCCTGGCACTGCGACTCGGGCGGCTCTTCCCGCGCGAGGCAGGGCCGCTTCAGCGCGACGACCGCGACAGCGGCAGGTGACCGATGAGGGACATCGCGGGCACTGTGGCGTGCATCGACGGGAACACCTTCATGGTGTCCGACTCCAGTGGCGATGTGGAGTCGTCCCCGGCCACGCCGGTCGGGTTGTTCGCCGCCGACACCCGCTTCCTGTCCCGCTGGATGCTCTTCGTCAACGGCGAGTGCATGACCGCGCTGTCGGTGGATGACAGCCAGTACTACGAGGTCACGTTCTTCGTGGTGCCGGGCGCGGCGGTCGACTACGTGCAGGCCGACCTGTCGGCCATCCGGCGCCGGCGCATCGGCCCGGACCTGACCGAATCGCTGACGATCTTCAACTACGGCGACCAGGACACCGACCTCGACGTGCGGCTGGAGGTGGCAGCCGACTTCGCCGACATCTTCGAGATCAAGTTTGACGTCGGTGAGAAGGTCGGCACGCACTACACCCACGTGGGCCCGAACGAGTTGCGCCTGGGCTACCGGCGCGGCACCTACCAACGTGAGGTGGTCGTGTCGGCGAGTGAGCCGGCCGAGTTCGACCCGGACGGCATCCGCTTCCGGGTCAGGCTGCGCCCTGGCGAGCAATGGTCGACGCAGTTGCAGGCTGACATGAGGGCGCTGCGTCCGGACGGCGTCGACCTGCGCTCGGCTCTGCGGGCTCAGCGGCCGGACGCCTCCACACTGCCCACCAGCCTGCGGGCCTGGGTCGAGGCGGCCCCGACGCTGGACACCGACAGCGTCGCCCTCCAGCAGGTGTACCACCGCAGCCTGGTGGACCTGGCGGCGCTGCGCTTCGCGCCGCTCTCGCTCAGCGGCGCCGCCGTACCCGCAGCCGGGTTGCCCTGGTTCATGACCCTGTTCGGCCGCGACAGCCTGCTGACCTGCCTGCAGACCCTGGCCGTCACCCCGTCGTTGACCCCACCGACGCTGCGGATCCTCGGGTCGCTGCAGGGCGTCCGCACCGACGACGTGTTGGAGGAGGACCCCGGCCGGATCCTGCACGAGCTGCGCTATGGGGAGTCGGCCGCGTTCGAGGAACAGCCGCACTCCCCGTACTACGGCACGGTGGACGCCTCGCCGCTGTTCGTCGTGCTGCTCGACGAGTACGAGCGGTGGAGCGGCGACACGGCGCTGGTGACCGAGTTGGAGCAGGAGGCGCGAGCGGCCCTGGCGTGGATCGACCAGTACGCGGACCTGACCTCCACCGGCTACATCTGGTACCAGCGACGCAACCGCGCCACCGGCCTGGACAACCAGTGCTGGAAGGACTCCTGGGACAGCATCTCCTACGCCGACGGGCGGCTGCCGGGCTTCCCGAGGGCCACCTGCGAAACCCAGGGGTACGCCTACGACGCCAAGATCCGGGGAGCGCGGCTGGCCCGTACCGTCTGGAATGACCCGGACTTCGCTGACCAGTTGGAGCGCGAGGCGGCGGCGCTGTACGACCGCTTCAACCGGGACTTCTGGTTGGAGGACCGCGGCTACTACGCCCTCGCGCTCGACCACGACGGCACTCCGGTCGACAGCCTGTCGTCCAACATCGGGCACCTGTTGTGGAGCGGGATCGTGCCGCCGGAGCGGGCCCCGCAGGTCGTCGAACACCTGATGGGTCCGAGACTCTTCTCCGGTTGGGGTGTGCGCACCTTCGCCGAGGGGCAGGGCCGTTACAACCCACTCGGCTATCACAACGGCACGGTCTGGCCGTTCGACAACTCGTTCATCGCCTGGGGTCTGCGCCGGTACGGGTTCACCACCGAGGCGGGCCGCATCGCCGAGAGCATCCTCTCCGCCGCCACCTACTTCGAGGGTCGGCTGCCCGAGGCGTTCGGCGGGTTCGACCGTGACACCACCCGGTACCCGGTCCGGTACCCGACCGCCGGCAGCCCGCAGGCGTGGTCCAGCGGAGCGTGCATGCTGCTCATCCGCACCATGCTCGGCCTCGATCCGCACGAGGACCACCTGGCCGTGGCCCCCGCGCTACCGGCCGCCTTCGGGCGGATCGCGCTCCTGGACGTCCCCGGCCGCTGGGGCAAGGCCGACGCCTTCGCCCGCCAGCGCCCCAACCAGCGCTAGCGAGACGCTCAACTGACGGTGAAGCCGCCGTGGGTACGTGTCTCCCGCAGCCAGTCGAGCCAGGCCACCCACAGCTCGTCGGTCTCCCACTCGGCGCGCAGGCTCGTCGGCGACGCGTCGTAGAGGATCAACGCCTGCTCGATCTCGGTCTCGCCCACCACCCAGGGGCCGTTGCTCGTCAACTTGAACTCGGGGATCCCCACCTTGCCGGGGCTGGTCTGCGCGGACGCCGCCCGTTCGGCCTCCTTGTAGGCGTCGTGTCGACGCTGGTCGTCGCGCCAGTCGGCGACGCTGTCGAACGGCCAGTCCGGAAAGGGCTGCGGCGTTGCCTGGTAGGTCATGCCGGCCCATCGCATGCGTTCCCGGCAGAACCCCATGCCGGCGATGTTCAGGGCGAACTGGTAGGCGTCCGCGAGCGACGAGTACTCGTCGTAGCACTGCGGCCAGTTGCCGCACGACCCGTTCAGGTCTATGCACGCTTCGGCGTGGGCGCGCGCGGTAGCGGCGGGTTCGGGCAGATCAACGTGTTCGAAGCTGTAGCCCATCGGACCCCCGACCGCCGGCAGAGCAGGAACTTGGCATTCTGCCCGACGCCGACGAGCGACGCCCCTCCGCGCGTACCCCGGTCAGGGCTCATCCCCCGGCGGGCCCGGTGGCCCGGAAGGTGCGCCGGTACGCGTCCGGCGGCACGCCGACGGTGCGGTGGAAGTGCCGCCGCAGTGTCGTGGCGGTGCCCAGGCCGGCCGCCTCGGCGATGACGTCGATGCTGTCGTCGGTGTTCTCCAGCAGCTCCTGGGCGCGGCGGATCCGCTGCGTCGACAGCCACAGCAGCGGGGTGGTGCCGGTGACCGCCCGGAAGTGCCGAGCCAGGTTGCGCGAGCTCATGTTCGCCTGCCGGGCCAGGTCCTCGACGGTCAGCGGTCGGTCCAGCCGTTGCAGCACCCAGGGGAACAGGGCGGCGAGCGGGTGGTCGTCGCGGGCGGGCACCGGGGTGGTGACGTACTGGGCCTGGCCGCCGGCGCGGTGCGGAGGAACGACCAGGCGGCGGGCGACGGCGTTGGCGACCGTCGAGCCGTGATCGCGGCGGATCAGGTGCAGGCACAGGTCGATCGCGGCGGCCTTGCCGGCGGAGGCGAGCACGGTGCCGTTGTCGACGTAGAGCACGTCCGGGTCGACCCGCACCCGGGGGTAGCGGGCGGCCAGCGCCTCGGTGTGGGCCCAGTGCGTGGTGGCGCGCAGCCCGTCGAGCACCCCGGCGGCGGCCAGCACGAACGCGCCGGTGCACAGCGAGACCATTCGGGCGCCCGCCGCGTGGGCGGCGCGCACCGCGTCGAGCAGGTCGGGCGGCACGTCCACGTCGACGTCCTCCACCGCAGGGATGATCACGGTGTCGGCGCGGGCGAGTCGGTCCAGCCCGTCGTCGGGCTCCATCTGGAACCGTCCGACCCGGACCGGGCCGGGGCCGCAGACCACCACCTCGTACCACGGGTCCGCCTGGCCGGTGGGGTCGCGGGCGAAGACCTCGCAGGCCATGCCCACCTCGAAGTGCAGCATCCCGTCGGTGGCGGCGATCGCGACAGAGGTCATGTCCGAAACTGTACGGGTAATGGCGTTCCCGACACTGGTCGGTCATCGGCCGCTGCTGGAGGCTGTACCCAGTCGATCTTCTCAGGGGGCAGCAATGGGTCAGCGTGTGGCGGTGTTCGGGGCGTACGGGCACACCGGACGGTTCGTGGTGACGGAGTTGCGCGAACGCGGGTTCGTGCCGCTGCTGCTCGGCCGCGACGAGAGCAGACTGGCGGCGTCGGGGCTCGCCTACCGGGTGGCGTCGGTCGACGATCCGGCCTCGCTCGACCAGGCACTGATCGGCGCGGACGCGGTCATCAACTGCGCCGGCCCATTCGCCTCGACCGCCGCGCCGGTGATCGAGGCCGCGCTGCGCGCCGGGATCCCGTACGTGGACGTGGCGGCCGAGATCGAGGCCAACGTCGACACGTTCGCGCACTTCAGCGAGCCCGCCCGTGCGGCTGGCGTCACGGTCGTCCCGGCGATGGCGTTCTTCGGCGGGCTCGGCGACCTGCTGGTCACCACGGCGATGGGCGACTGGACGTCGGCCGACGAGGCGCACGTCGCGTACGGACTGAGCAGCTGGCACCCGACGGCCGGTACGGTCGCCGCCGGCGCCGTCTCCCGCGAGCGCCGTGACGGTCGCCGGGTCCGCTACACCGGCGGCCGGTTGGAGTACCACGTCGACGAGCACGACCTGCCGAGCCTGGCGTGGGACTTTCCCCCGCCGCTGGGCCGGCGGCGGGTGCTCGGTGAATTCACCATGGCCGACGTCGTCACCGTCCCGAGCCACCTGGCCATCCCCGAGGTCCGCACCTACATGGCCGCCGACGCCGCCACCGACCTGGCCGCCGCGCAGGCACCGGTCGCGACCGACGAGTCGGGCCGCTCCGCGCAGACGTTCACCGTCGACGTCGTGGTGCGGCGCGGCGACACGCGACGACGTGTCGTCGCCACCGGGCGGGACATCTACGCGGTCAGCGCACCCCTGGCCGTCGAGGCGGTCCGCCGCATCCTCGCCGGTCAGACGAGGACGAGCGGTGTCGCCTCCGCCGGCGAGATCTTCGACGCGCCCGACTTCCTCCGCACGCTGTCGCCGGTCATCTCGGTCGAGCTGATCACCGACCCACCAGCGTGACCCACCTGCGCCGTCTAGGGCTGGTCGCCCAACGCGCTGGCGGCGTCGTGAACCTTCGCCAACGCCTCGACGAGGTCGGCTATGCCATCCGTGCCGTCACGGAAGACGTTCTCCCGCAGATAGATCTGGCGAGCCCACAGTGCGTCGCCTGTGTCGAACCCGAACGGCACGGCGTCCGCACCGCATCTCTGTCGAAGAAGATCCAGCCAGGGCTCGAAGAGGTCGTAGTGTCGGAGCGACGGGTACGGCGCCCAGCAGGGGATTCCCTCCGCTTCCAGCGCCCGGCGGACGGTCAGACCGTCGGCGCCCGCGAACTCCTGCGGCTCGATGGTGAGGGAGAAACGCGAGAAGCTCAGGCGCGTCAGGCGCGGATCCGCCGGGTGGATGGTGACACCTTGGACCTGGCAGGCGGAATACAGTTGTGCGGCGGCCGCCGCTCGCATCTCCCGTTGCGCCGGAAAGCGAGTGAGCGCAACGTTCAGAAGTGCGGCCTGCAGTTCGGTCATCCGGTGGTTTCCCCCACGCAGCGGCGGGCCACCACCCTTGGCGCGGCCACAGTCCACTATGGATTCGACCGCTCGTGCCAGGTTCTCGTCCGAGGTCAGGATGCTGCCACCCTCGCCGGCCGCCATACCCTTCGAGTCCTGGTGACTGAAGACCCCGAACTCCCCGAAACAGCCCGCGCCCACCTCGCGCCACCTCTGACCGTGGGCTTGGGCGGCGTCCTCCACGATTGCCACTCCCGCCTTGCGAGCGATCGCCGTGAGCCGGTCCATGTCCGCCATGTGTTGCGCGAGATGGACCGGCATGATCGCTCGGGTCCGGGAGGTGACAGCGGCTGCGACGTGATCGGGGTCCATGGCGGACGTTGCCGCCTCGACGTCGACGAAGACGGGTTTCGCACCGGCACTGATCACTGCCGCGGCCGTGGCCATGAAGCTGAGACATGGGACGATCACCTCGTCGCCTTCGCCGATTCCGAGGGCACGCAGCGCGATCTCCAGGCCGGCTGTCCCACTGCTAGTGAGGACACCGTGCCGTGCGCCCTGGTATCGCGCGAAGTCGGTGGTGAATCTCGTCGCCGCAGGGCGCGGAACTGGGTGTCCGCCCCATGCGTCGCCGGCCAGGACCTGTTCCAGCGCGCTGACGTCGTCCGCCCCGTACACCGGCCACCTGGGGTAGGGGCGGGCCCGGACGGGGTGGCCGCCATGTATTGCGAGCTTGCTCATCGCTCTCCCAACTGTGGGCACTATGCCTCGGGTGGAATGACGTGGAGCGTCGCGGGACGCGCTTTCGCCAATTCGGCCGACTCGGTCAGGTTCCGGCCCTCCAGTCGATCGGCCAACTCGTTGCCCTTGTGTCCGATGGCAGCGCCCGTGGTCGCGATGCCGGCGACAATCACCAGGCCGAAGGGTGTCTCGGTGAGGAGGTCCCGGACAACGTCGTTCCAGGCGCCGGCGACGGCGAGCGCGTAGAGCACCGTGTTCGCCCGCCGCAGGACCACGACCTGTGACCTCCGGTGGCGCAACGAACGGTGTCGGGAGGCGAACCGGCCGAACTCTCCTGAGTCGACGTGTCGCGAAAGGCTGACAATGTATTCCTCGAGACGCTCCTTCGCTTCGCCCAGGGTGCTGCTGGTTGAATTCGCGCGGAAGCGGCGCATGGCGTCGAAATATCTCAAGCGCTCCTGCTCTGCCGCGACCAGCAGGCGCTCAAAGTTCGCCGCCGTGATCGACTGACGGGTGTCCAGGGAAAGCGCATTCGCCTGGATCTCCCGCGACTCCAACGGCGCCAGCGTCGTTTCGAGCCGGCAGGTGGCTCCGATAGGCGTGATGGTCCTACCGATCTGGGTCAGATCGTGACCGTACGCATGACCCAACAAGGGCGACGCCAAGGTACGCGCATAGGCGAAGTCGAAGACGATAGTGCCGAGTTCGGCTATTCGGGTGCCAAACAGCTTGAGCTGCGGCATCTGCCGCGGTATGCCGTTCCACCACGTCCCCGGTATGGTCCCGGTGCTGTCCAGCTGCCGGGCAGCGGAATCGATTATCGCGCCGTGAAAATGTGCGGGCAGTTTGACGATGCTCTGCAGATCTTCGATCAGGTGCTCACTGATCTCGTTTTTCGCAGCGTCGACGAGGCCGGCGTCGACGCCGACTGTCGCGTGCCGGTCGTAGAGCAGGTCCAGTTCCGCTGCTGCTCGTCGGATCTCCAGGACCGACTGCCCGCCGGTCGAGATCGCGGCGGACTGAATCCCCTGCAACTTGTCGGCCAGCTCAGCGAACGTCGACGTGTCGCTGGTGAGGACGGGAACGATGCGGCGGGACGCGATGCGCGCGGCGCCGGGCGACAGAAGGAGACCTTTGGTCGCGGGATTACACAACAGCGAGGTCGCCGGAACGTAGATCTCCTCGGTGAACAGTAGGTCAAGGAAGAGACGTTCCCGGATCTGCACCTCCCTGACGGGGCCGATCCCTGCGTCGGCGGCGGTGTTGAACTGGTTGCTGAGCGCGAACAGCCCTGATACGTCGCCCATGGTCCTACGCCTTCCGGGTCTGGGATCGTCTAGTCGTCGCGCTCCACGCGACGGATGCTCACACTCACCTCGTACGTCTCGCCGTTGTCGCGAAAAGTCGACGCGCCCGGCGGCGTGGTCGCCAGCCGTGACGGAGTGAACATGCGGGCCCGCAGCAGGTTCAGCAGGCTGCGGGCGGTTGTCGGCGCGTCGAGGTCGAGTTCCGAGGCGGCCTCCAGTTCCAGGCGCCGATGGGAACTGCCGGTGCTGGCCTGCGGGCTGCGCGAAAGCTGCCCTCGCGCGATGTCGGGTAGGAGGCTCAGGTAGAGGTCTGCCAGTTCACGCTTCGCCTTGGCCAGCAGAGTCTGGCCGGTGTCCTCCCAGCCGACGGCGATCCGCCTCTGGCAGATGATGTCGCCGCCGTCGAGCCTCTCGTCGACAAAGTGGATCGTCACCCCGAACGGCTCGTCGTCACGCACAGCCCAGAAGTTGGAATTCATGCCCTTTCCATAAGGGAGGTAGCCCGGGTGAAAGTTGAGACAGCCCTGGGCGGGCAGGGAGAAAACCTCGGGATCCACGACGTAGGGCCACCACGCCAGGACAATGTGGTCGAGGCCGAGCGTCTGCAGTTGACGGACGAAGTCGGGCTCCAGCCTTCTGCCGATCGTGGCGAAAGGTCGGTCGCCGGCCATGGCCTGGAGCTGCGCGTTGGTCTCGTCGCGCCCCAACTCTGGCACCGCGATCAGCAGCACGTCGACCTCTTCACAGGCGAGCGTCAGCTCCAGGGCTTTGACGCCGACATCGTCGTTGGCGAAGAGACCAATCCTCATACGACTCCTCCGCTGTGCTACAGCCCGAAGTCGGGCGGGACGGGTACTGGCGCGCCATCCCGGTCGGCGGACTGACACGCCGCCAGGGTCATCTGCAGACTGAGCAGGTTGTGTCGCAGGGAGTGGTGTGGCTCGCGGCGCTCCACTATCGCGCTGAGCAGTTCACCCAGGGCGCCTGCGAAACCGTCGTAATACCACCCGCCCACGAGCGGCACCCGGTGCGACTCGTCGCCCAGTTCCAGGACGAGATGCTCCTGTCCCCGGACCGAACCGCGGATCGTCCCGAGGGAGCCGTGAACCCAGAACGGGTGGGTGGTATTCGGGGGCTCCGCACCGCCGACGCCTCGGATCATGGCGCAGACGCCGTTCTGGTAGGCGATCTCCGCCCACATCCCCCATGCCGTACCGCCGTCAGGTTGGCCAGGTGTCCGAAACGTCGACGCTCGCACGTGCTGGATGGGCGTGTTTTCCATCCAGCACCGCGTGATGTCGAACCAGTGCATCGAGAAGTCGAAGATCGTGAAGTGTGGATCGCGGTCGAACACGGTGCCGACGATCCGATGGAAGTTGGTGTTCTGCAGGTGAGTAATCGAGCGCACGTCACCAATGACACCTCGTTCGATCAGCAACGTCGTGGCCCGCCACGGAGGTGCCCACCGAGCGTTCTGATTGACGGCGACGACGGCTGGACCGCTGGTAGCGACGTCCAGTACAGCCTGCAACTCCGCGACCGTGCGGGAAAAAGGCTTCTGCGCGAGCACGTGCTTGCCCGACCGCAAGGCCGAGATCACCGCCTGCGGACGGTCCTCCGGCTGCGTGGCGACATCCACGAACTCCACAGCCGGATCCGAGATGAGTTCCTCCGTCGAGGAGTAGACGCGCAGCGGACCAAACCGCTCGAGCGTTCGCCGGACCGCATCGCCCGATGGATCGAAGATTCCCGCGATGGGTACGTCGTACTTCAAGTAGGTGGGAAGGTGCGCCTCGCGGACGATCCCGCCGGCGCCGATGATGCCCACCGCGGGGCGGTACCGCTCAGGGAAACGGGGTTCGTAAGCGCCGGCCGCGATCATCGCACCTCAGTTCCGCCGCATACGGACAAGTCCGTCCCATTCGGGCTGATCGATATTAGCGTGCGGTGAGCCACTTGTCATCCGAACACCCGCGGCAGGTGACGCCACGGCTGTCACGCGTGAAGCGACCGACGCACCGGTCAGGGCGACGACGGCTGACCGCCGATGCGCGACGGACCGGTTGGCGGCGTGTCAGGCGGTGCCTTCGGAGCTGAATCGTCTGCGACATCATCAGCCAGTGGACCGATCGACTCGTGGAACACCGAGGCTCCCCACCAGCCGCACCGGCGGCTGATCCAAAAATTGGACCAAGATTTGTCTCCAAAAGATGTAATCGCCGAATCCCCGGGGAGACGTGCCCGATGATGCCACCGGAGATCCGACCACACACCGCTGACCTGCACGGACGGCGGCCAGCGCACCACTTCGAGCACTTAAAGAAGACTTAAGACTGTACGGCTTAAAAACTGTTATCCAGCGCGGAGACGGCGGCGACCAGGAAACTTACCAACCACCCTTCTTAATTCTTCATCCGCAAGTTGTTGCCAGCTCCCGGCACGCCCATACTTCCTTTCGTAAAGAGCGTTATCACCGACTCAAAGGACAACACTGGTAATGCGGACTCCCCCCGCGCACGTCGCACCGCAGGACCGGGCGCTGAAGCGTCGTCGCCTCACTCGCATCACGCTCGCCTCCGCGGTCGTCGCCGCGCTCGGCGCGAGTGGCATCTACATCGCCGGCGCCCAGGCCGAAGAGGTCGACGTGCCCGGCCGGGTCCAGGCGGAGGCCTTCGCGGCGCACTCCGGCGCGCAGACCGAGGGCACCGGCGACACCGGCGGCGGCCGGAACGTCGGCTGGTTGGCCAACGGCGACTGGCTGCGGTACGACAATGTGTCGATCACCGGCGTCGACCTGGCGGCCCGGGTTTCCTCGCACAACGCCACCGGCGGCACCGTCGAGCTGCACCTCGGCGCGCAGGACGGCCAGCTGCTGGCCAGCTTCCCGATCGCGCAGACCGGCGGGTGGCAGCAGTGGAAGACCGTCACGGCGAAGGCGTCCGGTGTGCCGACCGGCGCGCAGACCGTCTTCGCCGTCATGAAGAGCACCTCGCCGTCGGACTTCGTGAACCTGAACTGGTTGACGTTCGGTCCCCCGGCGGGCACGTCGCCGAGCGCGTCGGCCAGCGCCTCGCCGACGCCCACCGCCTCGTCCGCGCCGAGTGCCACCCCGTCGGCGTCACCCTCCTCGTCGGTGCCGCCGACCGCACCGGCCGGCGGTTGGGTGCCGGTCGACCAGGCCAAGTGGAACAAGGAGCTGACCGCGTTCAATGCGCTCAAGCCCAAGGCGGTGCCGCCGGGCACCACCCGGGTGCCGGAGTTCCACACCGACTGCGGTGTCGCGAACTCCGCCGCGGACGACCCGATCGTCCTGCCCGGCCTGTCGGGCGCCTCGCACATGCACACCTTCTTCGGCCCGAAGGTCGACGCCTTCACCACGACGGACAAGCTGTTCGCGGCGGCGAACACCTGCAACGCCCCGGGAGACAAGAGCGCCTACTGGACCCCGGAGCTGCGCAAGGACGGCAAGCCGGTCCCGATCAAGAGCATGCGCGTCTACTACGGCTCGCGGGTCAAGGACCCCTCGACGGTCAAGCCCTTCCCGCCGGGCCTGGTGGTGGTCGAGGGTGACGCCAAGCGGCAGGTGGACACCCCCAAGAACGCCGGCAGCAACCAGTTCTGGTGCGCGGGCAGCGCCGAGATCGGTCGCAGCGCCGACGGCAACTGGCCGAGGTGCGCCCCGGGCGGCAACCTGATCTTCCAGCTCGTGTTCAAGGACTGCTGGGACGGCAGGAACATCGACTCGCCCGACCACAAGTCGCACATGGGCGACCCGGTGAACGGGGTCTGCACCGGCAAGTACCCGGTGGCGGTGCCGGACCTGTCCTTCATGGTCAACTACGAGTCGCTGGGCGGTGACGGTCTCAGCCTCTCCTCCGGCAAGCCGTCCTCCATGCACGGCGACTTCATGAACGCCTGGGAGCCGGAGCGCCTCGCCGACCTGGTGAAGTCCTGCCTCAACCAGAACGCCAAGTGCGGCATCGACACGACGTTCGCGGGCGGCTGACCAGCGCGTCCACCCGTTGTCGACGGACGGCCCTCTCGCTCAGGCGAGGGGGCCGTCCGGCATCGTGCCCGGCCCAGCCCCGTGGCGACGCCTTCCGGTCCCGTCGCGGAGCTTCCCGGCCCCCTCGCGGAGCGTCAGGATGGATGTCGCCGTCAGCGCGACGGCACGGTCGTCATCCTGCGACAGGCCCATCAGTGCGCGTGCGGCGGTGCTACCCGGGATGTCCGCCAGCGCCTCGGTCAGCCGCCGACGCGCGGACGGGGTCAGGGTGCCCCGGGCGAGGCGGTCGACGAGGCTGGTCGCGATCCGGTCCGCCTCCGCGGGATCGGTCGCCAGCACGCCCAACACGTCGGCCGCTTCGGCGTCCTTCGACTCCTCGACGACCATGTCGATCAGCGTCGGGACCGCGTCCGCCGCCCCCCGTGCACCGAGCGCCAGCGCCGCGTACCTGCGGACCACGACGTCGGGGCTCGCAAGGGCGTCCCGCAGCACGTCGGTCGCCGCGTCGTGCGGGATCTCGGCGATGGTCTGGACGGCACGCTCGCGTACGTCGGCCTGCGGTGAGCGGAGGCCGTCCGCGAGCAGCGCCAGGCCCTCGTCCCCCGACTGCGCCAGCGCCCACCGCAGGGCACCGGCGACGTTCGGGTCGGACTCGCTGAGCGCCGCCTCGACGAGTGCCTCCACGGGCACCGGAGCCCCGTCGACCGAGGACAGGGCCGCGCGCTGACGCCTGCCCGCGCTCGGCGAGCCCAGCGCCTGTAGGAGCGCGACGACCTGGAGGACGTCTTCCCAGTCGGCGGGTTCGGCGGCACCGATCCGACGCAGTCGGGTGAGCAGGTCCAGCTCATCCGCGATGCGCTGTCGCGTCCGCTGGATCAGGTCGTCGACGAGGTCGGAGGGTGCGAAGCCGGGATCGTCGAGTGCCCGCCGGACGTCACGCAACGACAGACCCAGGGACCGCAGGCTCTCGACCTGAAAGATCAGCCGGATGTCCTCGTCGGAGTACTCCCGATAGCCTGCGCCACTCCGACCGGTCGGCCGGACCAGGCCGAGCGAGTCGTAGTGCCGGAGCATGCGGGCGCTGACCCCGGACCGGCGCGCCACGTCACCGATCAACACCTGCGCATCATCCCTTCTCACCCATCGCTCCGAGGGCCACCACGCGCTTCGCCTCCTCGATCGCGAACTCGACACCGGCATCCGGGTCCCGGGTCAGCCGTTCCGTCGCGATCGCGTGCTCGCGTACGTGCGGGTCGAGATCCGTCATCGCGGCGCGCAGGATCGGCATGGTCACCCCACCGAGCGCGACCAGCGCCCGGCTGAGACTCAACCGCGTGTCCCGCGTGCCGCGCCCGAGCTGCGTCGCCAACACGTCGGCCAACTCGGGCTCGTGACCCTGCGGCACGAGGACGACCGCCGCTCGCCAGGCGCTTCGCGCCACCTCGTCGTCCGGGTCGGTCAGCAGCGCCCGTGTCAGCGCCGGCCAGGCCCGCCGATCGCCGATCTTGGACAACGTGTGCAACGCCTGGCTCCGGGCCTGCGCACGCTCCGAGCGGAGTTGGTCGGTGAGCTTCGGTACGGTCAGCGCGGTTGGGTGACGAATCAGTGCCCAGGTGAGCATCTCGCGTACGGAGAACTCGGGCTCGATCGCGCACCGCTCGACGAGGGTGTCGACGAACAGTGGGTCCGGGGCCGTGCCGACTGCCAGCGCCGCGCGCAGCCGCACCGACGGGTCGGCGTTCTCCAGCGCCTGGAGCGCCCGCGTGGTGTTCGTGTCCTTTTCCGGCCTGGTCATCGGGACCACCTCCTGGACCCCACTGAAGACCTTGCCACTGTGTCAAGGTCAAGGCGGCCGACGGGCACCCTGCGGGTCACCCGAAGTGCGGCGCTGGCTGGTCGGCGGACGACACCGACCCGCGCCGTCGGTCGCGCCACGGCAGACGGGTACGGCGGCAGTAGGACAGGGTCACTCCACCATCCAGGCGACACCGGGAGGTCGGACGCGCGCGGACAGTGGTCCGCCCGCGGCATCGGTCAACCCGACCTGGCCGACGAGTGTCCCGCTGCCCTCGTGTGCGGCGCGCAGCAGCTCGGTCGGGATGTCGGTGAACATCAGCTTCGCTCGTCGGAACATCGCGAAGCCGTCCTCGGTCACCGCTCCCCAGCTCAGATACAGGAACCGCGCCCCGGGCCGCCCGTGCACCCAGGGGCCGCCGACGTCGAGCATCCCGTCGATGTCGCGGCTGGACACCTCGAAACACCAGGTTGCCGTCGGCGTGTCGGCCGGCACCAGCTCGACCACCTCGGCCTTGCGCTGGACCCCGACGTGCACGTTGCCCAGCCGCAGTGCGTCGGCCTCCGCACCGGCGCGCCGCCCCGGGAGGTCGCTGCCGTCGATCCGGATCCGCATGCTGGCGACTCTAGGCCGGACGGGGGTGTGCGGCGGCCAGGCGGGTCACCGCACCGCCCTGGGCGACAAAAAGCAAAGGCCGGGAGATAGCTCTCCCTGCCACTTCTAACGTATATCGCACCTGGGGGCTTGCGGCAAGACCCCGGTCCTGGCGCAGAATCTGCGGCCGGACCAGCATCAGGACGTGACGGGGGGCATGACGTGGGTGTGTTGTCGATGGACGGGGACCGCAGTGACCTCGCACCGGTGTTGGATCTTCGGGAGGTTGACGAGACGCAGGTCGGGGTCGTCGGTGGCAAGGCCGCGCACCTGGGCGGGCTGTCGCGGATCGACGGCGTCCGCGTGCCGGCCGGGTTCTGCGTGACGACGGCCGCCTTCCGGCGGGTCATGGCGGAGGCGCCGTCGATCGACGACCGGCTCGACCAGCTGTCGCGCCTGGGCCCGGACGACCGGGAGGCGATCGGCACGCTCAGCGCGGAGATCCGCCGGAGCGTCGAGGAGACCGCGATTCCGGCCGACCTGGCGGCCACGATCACCCGCGCGCTCGCCCGGTTCGGCGACGAGGCCGCCTACGCCGTGCGGTCCAGCGCGACGGCAGAGGACACTCCCACGGCTTCCTTCGCGGGCCAGCAGGACACCTACCTGAACGTGGTGGGGCCGGAGGCGGTCCTGCGGCACGTCAGCCGATGCTGGGCGTCGCTGTTCACCGAGCGGGCTGTCATCTACCGCCTGCGGAACGGCATCGGCCACCGCGCGGTACACATGGCTGTCGTCGTACAGCAGATGGTTTTTCCGGATGCGGCCGGAATCCTGTTCACGGCCGATCCGGTCTCGGGCAACCGGAAGGTCGCGACAGTGGACGCCAGCTTCGGGCTCGGCGAGGCCCTGGTGTCCGGCCTGGTGAACCCGGACGTCTTCACGGTGCGCGACGGGGAGGTCGTCACCGGGGCGGTCGCCGCCAAACACCGTGCCGTCGCTGCCCTGGCGGGCGGCGGTACGCGGGAAGTGGCGATCGACAGGCAGCGGCAGGAGCAGCCGGCACTGACCGAGGAGCAGGTCGTGCGGCTGGTGCGTCTCGGGCGCCGGATCGAGGCGCATTTCGGCCGTCCACAGGACATCGAATGGTGCCTGGTCGACGACGACTTCCAGATCGTGCAGAGCCGGCCGATCACCACGTTGTTCCCCATTCCCTCGGCCGCTGACCAGGAGAACCACGTCTACCTGTCGGTCGGTCACCAGCAGATGATGACCGACGCGATGAGGCCGCTGGGGCTCTCGATGTGGCAGTTGACGGCCATGGCCCCGATGCTGGAGGCCGGCGGGAGGTTGTTCGTCGACGCCACCCGGGTGCTTGCCTCACCCGCGAGCCGCGCCGGCTTCCTGGAGATGGCGGGGAAGTCCGATCCGCTGATGCGCGACGCGTTGGAGACGCTGCTCGATCGCCCGGACTTCATTCCGACGGTCCCGGACGATGGTGGTCCCGGCAGGCCGACGACCGGCGGCGCGTCCGCCCCGATCGAGACCGACCCGGCCATCGTGACCGAGCTGATCGAGCGCAGCGAGGCGTCCATTGCCGCGCTGCGCCGCGACATCGCGACGGTGACCGGTACGGCGCTGTTCGACTTCCTGCTGGAGGCCTTCCAGGAGCACAAGCGGATCCTGGGTGAGCCGCTGAACATGCAGGCGATCATGGCCGGCATGGAGGCCACCTGGTGGCTCAACGACCGGCTGTACGAGTGGCTGGGCGAGAAGAACGCCGCGGACACCCTCACCCTGTCGGCTCCCGGCAACATCACGTCGGAGATGGGCCTGGCGCTGCTCGACGTCGCCGACGTCATCCGTCCGCATCCGGAGGTGGTGGCGTTCCTGCGGGGCGTCGAGGACGACGGCTTCCTCGACGAGCTGCCGAAACTCGCGGGCGGGACCGAGGCGCGCGACGCCATCGAGGCGTACCTCGACCGGTACGGCATGCGCTGCGTCGGCGAGATCGACATCACCAGGCCACGGTGGAGCGAACGCCCCAGCACGCTTGTGCCCGTGATCCTCGACAACGTTCGGCTCTTCGAGCCGGGCGCCGCCAGGCGGCGCTTCGAGCAGGGGCAGCAGCAGGCGCGGAAGAAGGCGCAGGAGGTGTTGACGCGCCTGCGGGCGCTGCCGGACGGGCAGCAGAAGGCCGACGAGACCGAGCGGATGATCGACCGGGTACGGACCTTCATCGGTTATCGGGAGTATCCGAAGTACGGCATCGTCAGCCGCTACTTCGTCTACAAGCAGGCCCTGCTGGGCGAGGCCGAGCGCCTCGTGCGGGCCGGCGTGCTCACCGAGACCGAAGACGTCTTCCACCTCACGTTCCAGGAGTTCCACGAGGTCGTGCGCTCGCACCAGGTGGACGACGAGCTGATCCGGCAGCGCAGGGACGCGTTCCGGTCGTACCAGGCGCTCACGCCTCCCCGGGTGCTGACCTCGGACGGCGAGGTCATCACCGGTGCCTATCGACGCGACGACGTGCCGGCCGGCGCCCTGATCGGTGTGCCGGTGTCCGCCGGGACGGTCGAAGGACGTGCCCGCGTCATCCTCGACATGGCTCAGGCTGATCTCGAAGCGGGTGACATCCTCGTCACGACCCACACGGACCCCAGCTGGACGCCGCTGTTCGTCGGCATCGCCGGCCTGGTGACGGAGGTCGGCGGGTTGATGACGCACGGCGCGGTGATCGCACGGGAGTATGGTCTGCCGGCTGTCGTGAGCGTGCTCGACGCCACCCGGCTGATCCGCGACGGGCAGCGGATCCGGGTGCACGGCAGCGACGGGTACGTCGAGATTCTGCCCGGGCCGTCGGCGCAGGAGGAGGAACGACGATGACGATCTCTGTTCGACGTCTGACGGCCGCCGTGGTGACGGCGTCGACAGTGGTGTCGCTGGCGGGGTGCGGCACCGGCGACGCACCCGAGGCGCGCACGACGCCAAGCCCCGAGGTGACGGCCAGCCCCGAGGTGACGGCCTCCCCGTCGCCGGCCGCCGAGCAGGAGTTCCAGCGGCTGGAGAAGACGTTCCAGGCGCGACTGGGCGTCTACGCCGTCGACACGGGCACCGGCCGCACTGTGGAACACCGACCCGACGAGCGGTTCGCGTACGCCTCGACCTGGAAGGCGTTGGCCGCCGCCGAGGTGCTGGACGGCACCACCGACGCCGAGCTGGACCGGGTGGTGCGCTATTCGGCGCAGGACCTGGTGTCGCACGCACCGATCACCGAGAAGCACGTCGCCGAGGGCATGAGCCTGCGTGCTCTCGCCGACGCCGCCGTGCGCTACAGCGACAACACGGCCGGGAATCTGCTGCTGCGTCACCTCGGGGGCCCGCAGGGGTTCGAGAAGAAGCTGCGCGGGATCGGCGACACGGTCACCGACCCGGCCCGCTACGAGACCGCCCTCAACGAGGCGACGCCGGGCGACCGACGGGACACCAGCACGGCCCGGGCTCTGGCGGGCGACCTCCGGGCGTACACAGTGGGGGATGCCCTGACGCCCGCGGACCGCGACGTGCTGCTCGGTTGGCTGAAGGGCAACACCACCGGCGCGGCGCTGGTCCGCGCCGGGGTGCCCGCCGGCTGGGTGGTCGGGGACAAGACCGGGACCGGAGGGTACGGCACCCGCAACGACATCGCGGTGATCTGGCCGCCCGATCGTGCCCCGACCGTCGTCGCCGTGCTGTCCAGCCGCGACAAGTTGGACGCCAGCCCCGACGACGCGCTCATCGCCCAGGCCACCACTGTGGTCATCGCCCAGCTGTGAGCGCTCGGCCGGCACGCGCTCAGCCGACGAGCAGGAGCACGCTGATCGCCAGCATCACCAGGGCGGTGCTCGCGTGGACGCCGTACGCGATCGCCTTTGGGCCCTTGCTGCGCAGCACGATCAGCGCGTCGCCGGTGGGTATGAGGGTGGCGGCCAGCATGAACCAACCCAACAGGTCTGACGTCGCTCCGATGATCAGGACGAAGATGAAGAGCCCCGACGCGATGTCGCGCACGCCCTTGACGGTCAACCAGGCCTGAAAGGCCCTGTCATCGGTCGGCGTGCCGGGGATGCCGAAGCCGGTTGCGGCCTGCGGCGCCCAGAAGACGCGCGCGCCGATGACGATGATCCCTGCGCCGATCAGTGCGGCGAGCACGGTGGCGACGGTGGTGAGCATGGGTTGTCTCCCCTGTTGACGGCAGCGCCCGCAGCGAAGGTTGCCGGCGCTATTTGTGCTAGCAACGCTAGATCTAGCTTCGACAGGAAGTCAAGCGTTGCTAGGATGCAGTCATGTCCGGCATCAACGAGCGCCGCGAACGCGAACGCGCCCACCGTCACCAACTGATCGTCACGGCCGCGCGCGAACTCGCGGAGACCGAGGGCTGGGAAGCGGTGACGACGCGACGCCTGGCCGAACGCGTCGAATACAGCCAGCCGGTGCTCTACAGCCACTTCAACGGCAAGGAAGCGATCGTGAGCGCCGTCGCCATCGACGGCTTCGGCGAACTCGCCGCCCACCTGCGCCGCGCGAGACTGGCCACCCCTGAGCCGGGGCAGGCCCTGCGTGCCGTCTGCCGCGCCTACCTGGATTTCGCCACCGAACGACCCGCCCTCTACCAGGCCATGTTCGTCCTGCCCACCGACCTGAGGTTCGCCAGCCCCGAGACACCGGCTCCCCTGCGGGCGGGCTTCGACGAGTTCGTCAGGTGCTTCGACCCGGACGACGAGCGCCGCGAACTGATCGCCGAGGTCACCTGGAGCGCGTTGCACGGCATGGCCGTCCTGTCGGAGACCGGCCGCATCCCCCCAGAGGGCCAGGACGTGCGGCTCGACTTCCTCGTCACCCAGTTCACCGCGCCGAATGCGGGCGGCGCGACGACCGTCACGGCTTGACTCCGATGTAACGGATGCCGGTGGCTTGGATCTCGCCGCGGTGTGCGGCTGCCCGCTCGTGGGTTACCGAACTGGGGTACAAGTCGGGGAAGAGATAGGGGGCCTCGGTGAGCAGCCGGGTGTGAAACCGGGCCTGGAGCGCTTGGACGATGGCGTGGCCGTTGTGCAGGCCCTCGCGTTCGGCCCAGTCATCGAGGTAGGTATGCCAGGGTTGCCCAGACGCGAGCCACAGCTCCCGGTGGTGGTGCAGCCAGCCGTGCTCGCCGTTGTCGGGCAACCGGTCGAAGCTCCATCGTGCGGTTGCCTCGTCGAACTTCTCGTACGACCACTCGATGATGATGAGCACGCCGCCCGGCGCGAGGGCCGCCGCGGCTCGGTCGAGTGCCCGGTCGAGGTCACTGACGTGGTGCAGCGAGGCACAGGCCACGATCGCGTCGGCCGGGCGGGTCCCCTCGTGGTTTTCGAACTCCGTCTGATGGAAGCCAGGCTCGGGCGGTGCGGCTGGATCCACGCCCACGGCGTCATAGCCGTGCTCCCGCATGGCCGGGACGAAGCCGCCGGTCGGGCCGCATCCGATCTCCACCACATGGGATGGTGCCGGTGGCAGGTGAGCTTGCACGAAGGGCCAGAGGGTGCTCAGCCAGCGCTGCTCAGCGGCTGTCGTGTCGATCATCTTGTCTCCTTCGAGTCGGCGGCCGAGGGGTGCGGCCAGCACCCCTCGGTGCCGTGATGTGTCGTCAGCTGCTGCGGAGCAGGCGCACCGACAGCGGCGCGAAGACCGCCGTCAGCACCGTGCAGGCGATCAGGATCCAGGCGAGCTGGGGGCCGGGTGTGCCGCCGGCCATCAGCTCTCGGGCGGCGGTCACCAGGTGGGTGACCGGGTTGACATCGACAAAGGCTTGCAGCCATCCAGGCAGCGTGGCCGGGTCGACGAAGATGTTGCTGAACAGCGACAGCGGGTACAGCAGCGCCTGGGTCACGCCGAGCGCGGCGCCGGGTGACTTCATGAGCAGCGCCAGCGTTGTCCACACCCAGGACAGGCTGACGCTGAAGGTGACGACAAGCAGCACCGCGGCCACCACACCGAGGACGTTGCCGTGTGGGCGGAACCCCAGTGCGAGACCGAGCCCAACGACCACCGCCGAGGCGAGCGCGTACCGTACGGTGTCGCTGAGCATTGCCCCGATGAGTGGTGCGGCGGGTCGGATCGACAGCGTGCGGTACCGGTCGAACGCGCCGCTGGCGAGGTCGATACTGAGCGCGGCGCCGGTGGTGCCGGTGGTCACCAGCAGTGTCATCACGAGGATCCCCGGGACCAGGTAGCCGACGTACGCGCCGGTCGATCCGCCGACCGCGCCGCCGAACAGGTACGTGAACATCAGGGTGAACACGACCGGGTGGACGGCGATGTCGAAGATCTGGACGGGGGTGCGCCTGATCTTCAGCAGAGCGCGTCGGGTGAACGCCAGGCTGGCGGTCAGGGTGCTGGGCCGGGACGGTCGCGGGCGGGTGGCGAGCACCGCCCCGGACCGTCGGGCGCCGGTGACACTGTCGACCGTGGTCATGCGGTCTTCTCCTTCCGGGCAGCGTCCACAGTGACCGGACGGCCGGTCAGGGCGAGGAACACCTCGTCCAGACTGGGCTGTCCGAGGGTGAATTCGGTGACCTCGACCCGGGCTCGCGACAGCTCGGCCAGCGCGTGCACCGCTGCCGCGGCGGCGGCCGGCCCGCTTTCCGGCACCTGTGCGGTCACGGCGGCTGGATCGGAGCCGAGCGCCACAGGCCCGTGCAACGCCTGGGTCAGCAACCGTTCGGCGGCGGCCCAGTCGTCAGGTTCGGCCAGACGGACGTGCAGGGTGCCACCTCCGACCGATGCCTTGAGTTGGCTGCTGGTGCCCTGGGCGATGAGGGTGCCGTGGTCGATGACGGCGATGCGGTCGGCGAGTTGGTCCGCCTCGTCGAGGTACTGGGTGGTCAACAGGACCGTGGCGCCCTCGGCGACGAGGACCCGGACCACGTTCCACACGTCGTTGCGGCTGCGCGGGTCCAGCCCGGTGGTGGGCTCGTCCAAAAACAGCAGGTCGGGGGTCACGATGAGCCCGGCGGCGATGTCCAACCGGCGCCGAATGCCGCCGGAGTACGTCTCGACCAGACGGTCGGCCACCTCGGTCAGAGAGAAGGCGTTCAGCAGCTCCTCGGCCCGGGCTGCCGTACCAGCACGGGAGTGGCCGTGCAGCCGACCGAGGAGGACGAGGTTTTCCCGTGCGGTGAGCCCATGGTCGAGCGAGGCGTACTGGCCGGTCAGGCTGATCCGGTCACGTACCGCAGCGGCGTGGCTGACCACGTCGTGGCCGAACACCCGCGCGCTACCCGCGTCGGGGCGCAACAGCGTGGCCAGCATGCGGATCGTGGTCGTCTTGCCGGCGCCGTTGGGACCGAGAAACCCGTACACCGAGCCCGCGGGGATGCTCAGGTCGATACCGTCCACGGCTCGGGTCGCGCCGAACGTCTTTACCAGGCCCGTAGCTTCGACGGCCAGGTCGCTGGAGTTCGTCATCGGGTCCAGCCGTCCTCGTCGACCAGCTCGCCCTGCTCCGCGCTGACATCACGGGCGACGGCGAACGCCGCGGCGGCCTCGGGCAGGCTCGGCGCTCCGGTGAGGGCCGCTTGCAGGGCCTCGGGCGAGTCCCACCGCCACATGTCCACCCAGGTCCGCTCGTCGACGCGGATCAGTCGGGTCTCGGTCGGACCGGCGAATGCCGCCCGGATCGCTTCGATGAGCTTCGTGCGCCGCTCCAGCACCGCGTCGGCGTCAGCGGGGTCGGCCGTGAATCGTGTCGTCCGGATGAGAGCCATCTCCGCACCTCTTCTTTAGAGTCGTTCTCTAGAGCTTAACTTTAGTGTTAAGGTACAGGTATGCAACGGGTCAAGAGCACCGGCAAGAAAGGCGAGAAGTCCCGGCAGACCCGGCGACGGATCCTCCAGGCCGCCTACGAACTGTTCGTCGCTCAGGGCTACGGAGCCACGACGCTGCAAGGCATCGCCGAGCGCGGCGACGTCGCCGTACAGACCATCTACTTCGCCTTCGGCAACAAGCCCTCGCTGCTCAAGGAGCTGGTTGACGTCACCATCGCCGGCGACGACGAGCCGATCTCCACGATGCAGCGGACCTGGTTCCTCGACGCCCTCGCGACCGACACTGCCGAGGCGCATTTGCGGGCACACGTGCGAGGCACCTGCGAGGTGCTCCAGCGGGTCGCGCCGATCATGGACGTACTAAGCGCCGCCGGCGCGCAGGATCCGAGTCTGGCCAGCATGTGGCCGCAGGACGCCGATCCGCGACTCGAAGTCCAGACCGTCGCGGCGCGCAGCCTCGTGGCCAAGCCCGGCGCCAAGGCCGACCTGTCCGTCGAGCACGCTGCCGACCTGCTCTTCGGCCTACTGAGCCCGCAGTTGTACCTGCTGTTCGTCCGCGAACGAGCCTGGACCCAAGATCGCTGGGAACAGTGGGTCTACGACACGCTCCACGCGCAGCTCTGCGCCTAGGACGAGCTTTCGGCTACCGCGAACTCAAGACCGGCCGAACCGCGTCCTGCCACCAACCCGTGCCCTGACGTACAGGCGGGCGCGCGAGCGAGGCCCGGTGATCTGCCCGCCGGTGGCATCATCGTTCGATGAACGTTCGTCGCCTGGCGGCCGTCGACATGCACGGCACCCGAGGCACCGCCCGCCGACAACGCATCATCCTGACCGAGTTCCTGGTCGGCGTCGTTGCCATGGTGACGTTGGGCACCTGGCTGCTGGCGTCATCGAGCGGCCTCGGCAGTCGAGCGATCGGCCTGTGGTTGACCGGCGCGGGGCTCAACTACGCACCGCTGTCCATCCACGCGATCGCACTGACGAGGCCCGGCGCCCTCGACGCCGAACTGACCGGCGTCGACATCGACCGGGACCTTCGCCGCTACACCGTTCTTCAACTGTGGGTCTTCGTGCCGCTCGCACTGGTCGTCTTCGCCGTACGCGACGCGCTCACCCGGCGTCGGGCGGCTCAATGAGGCCCCGAGCCCGGTCGATCATGGAGTTGTGGTGGTCCGCAAAAGCCACAATTCATCCCCGGACGGGCGCCACAACTCCATGATCGACCAGCGTCAGTCCGTGTTGCCGTTGTCGTACGTCGTCTGGTGGCGGCGGATCTCGGCATGATGGTCGGCCGACCAGGCGGCCAGGGCCAGGACGGTGGAGAGCAGTGACCTGCCCAGCTCGGTGAGGGCGTACTCGACGCGGGGCGGAACCTCGGGGTACGAGGTCCGGGTGACGAGGCCGGTGCGCTGGAGGTGCTTCAAGGTCAGCGTCAGCATGCGCTGCGAGATGCCGGGGATCGCGTCACCCAGATCCGAGTAGCGGACCGGCCCGTCGGCGAGCGTGCCGATGATCAGCACACTCCATTTGTCGCCGACGAGGTCCAGGACCTCGCGAATGAAGTCGGCATCCTCGTCGTTCCAGTGCGCACAGGGCCCCGGAGCCGCCCGGACGTTAGCCCGGACGTTGGTGCGCCTGCGCCGAAGATCCCCTGCGCTCATCCCCTGCCACCTCTCCGTCAGCCCCTTGCCACGAACATGAATGTACCTTTTGTGGCCTTCCAATTCTCATGCATGATGGCGTTACGAACAAGAAGTGAGAATAGAGGAGGAGTGCCATGAAGATCGAGTTCTGGTCGGACATCGTCTGCCCGTACTGCGGGCTGATGGACCACCGGCTCCACCAGGCCCTGGACCGGTTCCCGTACGGCGATCAGGTGCAGGTGGTCCACCGGTCCTTCCAGCTTCACCCCGACCTGCCCCGCGAGGGCGTCAGTCAACGAGAGTTGATCACGATGACCGGGGCCCCCGCGACGACCGTCGACCGGGTCCTGCGGCCCATCGAACGGGCCGCCGAGGCGGAGGGCCTGACTCCCTACCACGCGGTGGACCGCACGCTCGGGCCGACTGACCTGGCCCACGAGCTGCTCGCGTACGCGACCAACCAGGGCCGCGGCACCGAGATCTGGACGGCGATGTTCCGCGCGCACTTCGGGCAGGCCCGCAAGCTGTGGACCGCCGAGGAGGTCCTCGACTTCGCCGCCGAGGTGGGCCTGGACCGCGCCGACGCCGCTGAGGCCCTGCGCAGCCGCCGCTACCAGGCCCGGGTGGCGACCGACCAGCGCGAGGCAGAACGCCTCGGGGCGCGAGGCGCGCCCTTCCTCGTGTTCGACGGCCGCTTCGCCGTTCCCGGAGCGATCGGCATCGACGACCTGCTCGCGGTCATCGCCAAGGCGTGGGCCGAGAGCCATCCCACGCCACAACCACTGCCGACCCTTGCCGGCACCGGTGACGTGTGCACCCCGGACGGCTGTGCCGTACCCGACCGCACCAGCTGAGCCGCCCGCGCCCGTCGATCATGGACTTGTGGTGGGTGACAAGAGCCGCGACCCGTCTGCAAACGGGCACCACAACTCCATGATCGACCCGGACATGACCGAGGAGGAGGCGGTCGCCGCAGGGATGCCGGCGTGGGCCGGCCTCTCCCACGAACAGATGAACGTGGTCGGGCAGCCGGCCCGCCCGGAGTACGCGGGGCTGTGGCAGCGCTACCGGCGGGCGGCCGCACCAGCGCCGCGAGCCCTCGGTATTCCCTCACGACTTTCGCCGAATGGACGAGCGACGCTCTACGCGATTCGTCGCAGCGATGAGTGGCTGACGCCCACAGCGAGCCAACGCCTAGCGAGCCGCCTTGTCACTGAGGGACCGCGGGTACCGGAAGGCACCCAGCAGTGCGGTGATGACACCAGCGACCAGCAGGACCCTCACCACGTTGTACACCACCGTGTCGCCCGTGGAGTGCGGCGGGAAGACGTCCTTGACGAGCCAGCCCACGGCCAACCCCAGCCCGATGCAGGCGTACATCGCGGCCCGCAGGCGTGGAAGGTGCTGCGGGCGGCCGAAGATCCGGGGCACAGTCGTGCCGCCACGGCTCTTGACGAGCAGAACGGCGGCCATGGCCAGGTTGGCGGCGGCGCATACGACGGCCAAGGCCACGTCCACGGATCCCATGGGGCCACACGCTAGCGCACCTGCGCCCGCGGCCAAGGATCGAACAACGTTGCATGGTTCGTACCGTGTTGGAACACTGCGGCGGTGCCTGGTCCTGCGCTCCCGCAACTCCTTCGGCCTCGTGCTCTGAGGCCCGGAGATCTCATCGTCATCGCATCGCTGTCTGGGCCGCTGCAAGCCGTCTACGAGCCCGATCTCGATCAGGCGGTGGCCGTGCTCGAACGGATGGGATTCCGCGTACGCCGAGCACCGCTGCTCGAAGCGGGGCGTCACCATTGGTGGAGCGCGGGCACGCCGACGGAGATCGCCGCAGAGTTCAACGCTTTGCTGCGTGACCCTGAGGTGCGCGCCATCGTGGCGCATGACGGCGGTCAGACGGCGCTCGGCTACCTCGACCTGATCGACGTTGACGCGATCGTTGCCGATCCCAAGCCGATCCTCGGCTACAGCGACATCTCACTGCTGCATCTGGTGCTCTACGCACGCACGGGTCTGGTCGGGTTCCACGCCGACATGGCCACACCCGGGCTCGGCGGGGCATGGCAGCGTGCGCCCGCAGCGCGCCAAGCCGAGCTGGAAAAGCTCTACGTGACGCTGCTGAGCGGAACGGAGGCGATCGGCGCGCTGCCGGTCACGCCGTCGTGGGAGTGCTGGCGTGCCGGTCGCGCCGAGGGCCCGCTGATCGGTGGGGTGCTCAATCGCATCATGCGGGCGCAGGCGACGCGGTACGCGCTGCCTCTCGATTGGTTCGACGGCGCGGTGCTCTTCTGGGAGGAGATG
Source organism: Micromonospora sp. M61 (assembly GCF_018070245.1). Taxonomy (NCBI): domain Bacteria; kingdom Bacillati; phylum Actinomycetota; class Actinomycetes; order Micromonosporales; family Micromonosporaceae; genus Micromonospora; species Micromonospora sp. M61. Next base: position 47,370 of record NZ_JAGPYA010000039.1, read on the forward strand.
GGCGGCTACGCGTCGTGGGTGTGGAGCGATCTGCAGGTGTTGCGGCACTGCGGCATCCTCGATCGGATCGCCGGCATGGTCGTGGGAGTCCCGCATGCAATCGACGGACTCGGGGCGCCCGACCAGTCCCCAACCCTGCCGGAGATAGTCCACGACGTCCTCGGCAACCGTGACATCCCGGTCCTGGGCAACGTCGAGTTCGGACACGCCGGCCCGAATCTGCCGATGCCGGTCGGCATCCGCGTCGCCCTCGATGCGCAGCAGCGGACGTTGTCGCTGCTCGAATCGGCGGTGCGGCCGCACCCGACCACGGCATCGAGCCGCTGAGCCGATCAGAAGGCCCGCAGCCTCGATGTGCCCGCGGTCGGTTCAGGTTCTGGCAACCAACGCTGTGGCCCGTCAAGTCGTGAACTAATCTATGACAATCGATTACGTCGGTTCGAGGAGAGGAATCCCGATCGTGAACGTCGGTAACCGAACCCTTCCGCGACTCCTCTCCATCCTGCTGACTGTCGTGCTCGCCACCGGCCTGTCCCTGGTCGGTGCCGGGCCGGCGGCGGCCGGGCAGACCAGTCTGCGGGCCGCCGACCCGAGCGTGATCCGCGTCGGTGCCACCTACATCTCCGTCCAGTCGCTCAACGGCGGGATCGCCGTCCGGCAGGCGGCCTCCCCCGACGCGCTGGCCGCCGCGCCCGCGCGGCAGGTGTGGACGGACAGCCGCAACCTCGGTGAGGTCTGGGCCCCGGAGATCGTCACTGATGGTGGCCGCTACTACATCTATTTCTCGGCCGGGCGCGGCACCGCCCACCGCATGTACGCGATCCACTCGGCATCGCCGGCCAGCGGCTACACGGCCGAGCGGCAGCTCGCGCTGCCCGGCGGCAAGTGGGCCATCGACGGCAGTCTGTTCACCTTCAACGGTCAGCGGTGGTTCGTCTGGTCGGGTTGGGCCGGCGACACCAACATCGAGCAGAACATCTACCTCAGCCGGATGAGTGACCCGCTCACCCCGACCGGCAGCCGGTACGTCATCTCCCAGCCACGCGAGAGCTGGGAGCGCGTCGTCGGTAACCCGTTCATCAACGAGTCCCCCGAGGCGATCAGGGACCCCAACGGGCAGCTGCACATCGTCTACTCCGCCAACGGCAGCTGGAGTGACCAGTACTGCCTCGCCGACCTGCGACTGCGCGCCGGAGGCGACCCCACGTACGTGTGGGACTGGTACAAGTCGAACGGCTGCCTGTTCGGCTCGAACCGGGCCACCATGATGGCCGGCTGGGATCCCACCCTGTACGTCAACGGGCCCGGCCACCACAGCTTCGTCCTGCTCAACGGCGACATCGCCACGAGCCCGCCGGCCGGGCCGAGGTTCCCGCTGATGTACCACGGCGTGCCCAAGGGCACCGCGTACTCCTGGGCGAACCGGCACTGGTACACGGGCACCTTCTGCTGGTGGGGCAACACCACCTACCGCCGCGCCAACGTGCCCGGCCCGACGGCCGACACCGGGTTCAGCATCAAGTTCTTCGAGTGATCCGGGCGCGCCAGCGGCCGACACCAGACCGCAGCCGGAGTCCCACTGTGGATGCTGCGGGTAAGCCCGCTTGCGGCCGGTGACCGGGGTCTACCCGACGTCGACAGTGGCGCGTTGCCGTTCGGCGGGGCGCTGCCGCCGAACGGAGCGCAGGCCCACGTAGGCGACGGCACCGGACGCCAGATACAGCACGGCCTGCACGTTGAGCACGAGCACGACGCTGAGCGCGTCTCCGAGCAGGCCGGCGGCGGCCATGCCCAGCCCCTGCGACGCGTTGTAGATCGCGAAGTAGGCGCCGAAGGCCCGGCCCAGCTCGGTGTCGGGCACGCTCTGTTGGATCTGCGCGAAGGCTCCGCTGGCGTACGCGATCCCAGGCGCGCCGACCAGGATGAACAGCAGGATGTACCACTCGGGTTGACGGGTGACCGCCGGCCCGTTCCAGATGACCAGGCTGATCAGGGCGAACGTGGTCGCGCCGAGGCTCATCAGCAGCCGGGGACTGAGCCGCGCGCCCAGCATGCCGACGATGAGCCCGCCCGCCACCCCACCGATCGCCTGGACGCCGCGCAGCACACCGGTGAGGGTGCCGTCGGCATCCAGCGCACGACTGACGAAGACGACGAAGAGCACCACGAACAGGCCCTGCGCGATGCCGCCGATTGCCACGCTCAGAAGCGTCACCCGCACGACGGGGTTGCGTCGCATCGCCTTGAGGCCGGATCGCCACTCGGTGAGGAACGACGACGTACGGTCCGGAATCGCCTGTCCTGCGGCGTGGTGGTGCGCGGCCCGACGGCCGGCGGCGATCAGAGCTGCCGTGATCACGAAGGCCACGGCGCTGCCGACAGCCAGGTAGCGGGTGCCGTCGCGGGTGATCGCGAAGCCGCCCAGCGAACCTCCGATGAGCCGTCCCACACTGACGTTGAGCGCCACCACGCTGTTGGCGCGCACCAGGTGCGCGGGTTCGACGAGTCGTGGCAACGCGGCGTTGCGGGCGGAGTCGAACGTCTGGGTGAGCACCGCCTGGGCGCCGGCGACCAGGGAGATGACCCACAGGTGGTGGTCAGGTTGACCGAGCAGGGGAATCACCACCGCCGTCTGCAGCACGGCGACACAGCTCATGAGCCGGAAGCGATCGAATCGGTCGGCGAGAGCACCGGCGAACGATCCCAGGGTGACGCCGCACAGCAGCTCGACGAAGAAGACCGCGGAGGTGGTGAACGCCGAGCCGGTCACCCCGAACACGTAGATCGGCAGGCCGGTGAGCAGAAGCCAGCTCGCCACACTGGAGAAGAGCCCGGCAGCCCAGATCAGGACGAATCCGCGGTGTCGCAGCAGCGCCACCATCTAGATGAACTCAGGCGTTGGGTATGCCTGGAGGTTGAGGGTGACGGCCCGGGCGTCGCTCGGAGGCGCGTTGCGCAACGGACGCAGGTACGGCCGGATGACGGCGTCCAGGGTCAGCGCGAGGTGCCGTAGTTCCTCCGGGTTGAGCGAGAGCGTGTAGCTGTGGAAGGTGGCGCTCTCCTGCCACTCGTCGGTCAGCTTGTGCTGCTGATGCTGGTAGCGCTGCAGCGATCGGAACACCTCGTCGAATTCCAGGGCGGTCAGCGCCTCGTTGAGCTGCCGCCCCTCGGCATCATCGGGATCCGGGAGGAATTCGAGCCCGGTGGCGGCGGCACGCCACGGCCGGTCACGGCGGTTGGTCCCGTCGGAGTGGTCCCGCTCGATGAGGCCGTGGCGGGCCAGTTGATGCAGGTGGTAGCTGCAGTTCGATCCGGTGTCGTTCAGGGCCTCGGCGCACTGCGCAGCGGTCCTCGGGCCGGCGGCCAGCAGATAGCGCAGCAGCCGCAGGCGCAACGGGTGCGCAAGTGCACGCAGCTTGGTCGCGTCCCGGACGCGCAGCCGGCGTTCCGGCTCGTTCAGCTCCATGAGCACTCCTAAACGAAAGACTCCTTTCGTTTATACGCTCCATCGACATGCTTTCGCAAGAAGCCTTTCGGAAGCATGTGGCCCCGCCTGGAGGCCAACGGACGGCTCGGGTCGGTGGCGACATCAACTCGGGTTCCATGAAGTCGGGGTGTCCGAGGACCCGGAACACCGCGACTTCCATAAGGCGAGTGGATCGTGCCCGGCGGGAGGCGGCACCCCGACCAGGCCGGCGTTGCGCCGACCGGAACGTCCCGTCAGCCGGCCGTCAGTCCTCGGGTCGCCAGCTCGCTGAGCGACGCTGCGCCGTTACCGCCGAGCGCCGCACGAGCCACCGCCGGTCTGCGCAGCTCGAACCCCTCCACGAGGATCGTCGGCGATCCGGACCGGTGGCGGATCCCGTCGATCTCCTGCCGGTCCGGGTTGAACGGCAACGTCTTCCACTGGTTCGCGGTCTCCTGCCAGCCCGACGAGATGGCCGCGACCAGACCGTCGAGCATGCGCTCGTAGTCTTGCGCACTGATCGCGCGGCCCATCCCGTACCGCTCGCGCAGGGCGAGAATTTGGCCGGTGGGCTCTCCGGAGTAGCTGTCGTTCACCGCGAGCCACCAGTGGGCGAAGTAGGTGCCCTGGTAGCCCTGGGCGAGGTAGCGCGCCCCGCCGTGGTGCACCTCGATGACGAAGTTGTGCACCTGCGGGAACTGGCAGTCGAGCAGCAGGACGGTTGCCGCGCTGGCCGGCCGGACGAGCAGCGCCTGCCTGAGCGCGTCGCCCTCCCCCGCCCCGTAGGTCCGGTTCGACACGCGCTGGGGATCGCCGCCCTTGCTGTGCAACTGCTCCCGAATTTGGAACGCGGCCATGCCGCAGTTGGCCCACCTGCGGCTCTCGTCGCGCAACTTGATCTGCCGGTCGTCGGTCCGTCCCGTGCTCGCCACCGCTGCGCCGAGCTTCGCCAGATCGTCGTTGCCGACGGCCTGGTCACGATGCCGTTGACTGGTGTCGGTGGCACGCGCGATCTCGCGCCGGGCGTAGCTCGTCGCGGCGGTGATGGCTTCGGCCCACGTTCCGAAGTTCTGGGAGGGCCGCAGCGCGCTCGCCGACCAGTTCACCATCGCGCTGACCACCTCCTGTCGCAGCTCAAGGGGCAGGAGCGGCGCGATCCTGGTCAGGATGTCGGCGCACGCATTCTCGTCGGTTTCCAGGTTGGGGATCTGACCGCCCGGTGGATAGGTGTCCCGTTCCTCGGCGATGTTCAGCATCCGAACCTCCGATGTCCTTTGTGTACGGACTGCCCGTACGGCGAGCCGGGTTCTAGATTGGACCCTCAGTGACCGGGCAGACACGCAGCGTCGGACTTCCGTCCCAGGTCGTCACCAAGGAACCGCAGCGCGAAACACGGAAGTCGTGCACGGCCGTGGCTGCGTCACCCCCGTTAGAGGCCGGCGAGCGTGAGCGGGTGCGCCCGACGAGGGTCGCCAGCCGCGCCAGGCCAGCCGGCGCCGAACCTGCGGCGGTTGCGCCTGCTGGCGGACGCCGCGATCCAGGATGGACCATGAACGCATGACCTCTGAACCACCCGCGTACGCGGTGCCGGGCGTCGAGTCCGAGGACCCCACCAACACCCCGGGCTACTTCTTCTACCGAGTCGACCGACTCGCCGACTTCCCCCCGGTCGCCGCGGCGATCGGCCGCACCCCGAGCGTCCTTCCGGCGATCTGCTCGGACGACAGCGCGATGCGGGAGGCGTTCACCCAGAGCCGCGGCGCGCTCTGCCGGCAGCTCTGGGTCGGCACCGATGACGGGCTGCACTGGGAGTTGAGCTTTGGCGACGGCGTGAAGTTCATCGTCGGCCCCGGGGACGAGCCCGTGGACTTCCTCCGGGACGCTCTCGTGGCGCAGCCGGGTGTCAGGTCAGCCGAGCACTACTGCGACGAGAACTTCACTGTCGCGACGACCGGGGTGCTGCGCGCCGACGAGATGGCCGCCTACTTCATCGACACGGTCGTCGCCGCCCACCGCGAGTTCGCCCGCAGTCAGGGCATCGACCTGCCGTACTGAGGCACCGGCGGACGAGACGGTCCCGCCGGCCACCGCGAAGCTCACCAGGATCGCGCCGGCCAGTGGCACGGCCACCGCGACGGCGAGGGCCCGCCGCCGATGCGACCCGCCGGTCAGCACCACGATCAGCAGACCCAGCGCAACGTCGATGACAGCGTTCCACCACACGGCGGCCCCGTGGTCGGGGTCGGTCGCCTTGCCGGCGAACCGGGCCGCCTCCTCGAAGAACACGGCGGCCGGCAGCGCGACCCCGACGACCTGCCGCCACCCCTCACCACGCGCCCACGTCCCGCCGGTGCCGAAGACCACTCCGGCGAGCACGCCGAAAACCATCCAGACCAGCGACGACGGCGCCCAGAGCACCGCGAGGTCGTCGCCCTGCAGGAGCGCCGCCGCCAGGTAGTAGCTGGGCACCGCGACGACGAGCAGGACGGCGGCACCGAGTGCCGAACGCAGCCACCCGGACCGCGCCCAGTACCCGAAGAAGAAGGCAGCGACCGCCCAGGTCGCTGTGGAGTTGCCGAGTTCCGCGAAGGGATGCAGCCACTTGATCCAGCAGAAGTCGAGAAAGCCGAGCAGGAATCCGCCCACCACGGCGGCGAGTGCCACCGCCCGATCGCCAGGTCGCATGGCCGCAGAGCATACCGAGTATGCCCCCACAGGCCTGGCCGGCCCCTCCCCCACCAAGCCGCGGCCAGTCAACGGGTGAGGCCAACCAGCGTCGCCAGTCGCGCCACGCCGGCCGGCGCCGGGTTCGCGCGGGCGATCTCGGCGATCACCGTACGCGCCAACGGCCGGCACCGGACCTCAGCCGGCGCGACGCTGTCCGCGTCCACCAGGGCGCGTGCGGCGCCGCGCAGGTCACCCATCTGGAGGTACGCCCGGGCGACATCGACCAGGTACGCGCCCCGGTACTCGGCCGGCAACCGCCGGAACGCCTCCCGCCGCACCACCGTCAGGTGCCGTTGCAGCGCCTCGTCGGCGTCACCCCGCTGTGCCGCGCACAACACCCGCGCCAGGTCCACGGCGATCGACCCGAAGCTGGTGCGGTGCGTGTCGTCGTACCCCCGAAGGTTGGTGGCGATGCCCCGCGGCCCGGTCGGTCAGCTCGTCGGCGCGGCGGGCGTCGCCGCAGCCGGCGGCGGCCAGCGCGGCCTGGTCCAGCAGCGTCCCACCCACGGCCCGCTCCCCGCCCGTTGCATCCCGTTACTCATCTCCACCGCCCCGAGCGGCGCCACCTTAAGAAAGTTAAGATCAAACTCTTGTAAGTTAAGAATTTCAGCGCTACAAATTGTGTATGACAGAGCAGGCGATGGACTGGCAGGAACTCACCAGCCTGACGCGAGGGCAGCCGTTCGTCGTCGAGCGGGTGCGCCTGGCGAGCAACGGCGTCGCGATCGAGGGCGAGTTCGAGCCACCCCAACTGGCTCAGCTCAACATCGAGGATCAGGTCTTCGTCACGGCGTTCGTGCGCTGCCACGGTTCGATCAAGGAGATGGAACGCATCTTCGGGGTGAGCTACCCGACGATCAAGTCACGACTCAACCGGATCACGCAGATGCTCGACTTCGTCGAGACCGACCCGGCGCCGTCGCGGGCCGACATCATCGACAGGCTGCGCCGCGGTGAGATCACCGCACAGCAGGCGTTGGCCGAGCTGGACGGCCGGTCGTGATGCCGCAGTTGGTGACCGTGAAGGTCAACCGCCCGGACCGCCGGCCCATCCGCGTCTGGGTTCCGGTGCTTCCCGTGGTGCTCGTGCTCTTCCCGGTCGTGGTCCTGGTCGTGCTGGCGGCGATCGTGGCCTGCGTCGTGTTCCGCATCGGTGTGGTGCGGGCACTCGGCGCCGGCTGGCGCGTCGTCTCCGCGCTGCCCGGCGCCCGCTTCGACATCGAGCAGGGCCGCACGGCCGTGCTCGTGGCTATCCGATAGGAGAGGTTCGCATGACCGAACAACGCAAGGACATCCTCGACATGCTGGCCGCCGGCAAGATCACCGCGGAGGAGGCGGAGCAGCTCATCGCCGCCCTCGAACGGGACCAGGCACCGGCGGTGGCAGGTCACGACGTCCGACAGAAGGGCAAGGTGAAGTACCTGCGGGTGGTGGTGGACGCCACCGACAACGGCGAGCCGTCGCGGGTCAACGTGCGGGTGCCGCTGCAACTGCTGCGGGCCGGCGTACGGCTGGCGGCGCTGGTCCCGCCGCAGGCCCTGGTCAAGGCCAACGCCTCACTCAGCGACTCGGGTGTGCCGATCGACCTGACGCAGCTCAAGCCCGAGCAGTTGGAGGCGCTCGTGGAGCACCTCGACGAGGTGACCGTGGAGGTGGACTCCCCCGATGCCACAGTGCGGGTCTTCTGCGAGTAGGCGCCGTCCGATGGGACGGCCCCTCGAGAGGGTGCGGGAACACCCTCCCGAGGCTGCGCCCGCCGCAGCAGAGCACAGGTGAACTGCCAACCTGAAGTTTAGCCACTCACCAGCAAACCAGCGGAGGGACCACTCGGACGGGTGGTCCCTCCGCTGGCATCCCGGACGGGTCGGCTGGGACAGCCGACGACAGGGCAGCGCACGTCGCGGCCACCCGGGGTGGCTCGCCCGTTCAGCCCTTGGCCTGGCTGCGGCGGACCCGCCGACGGGGCTTCTCGTCGCCGCCGGCAAGCCGGGTGAAGGTGAGCATGTTCGCCAGCGCCACGGCGATGATCGCGACGCCGACCTGGATCGCGAGCACGACCCAGTCCCAGCGCAGCACCCACACCTTCACGCCGGCTCCGTCGTCGATATCGAGCGCCCGGGCAACCACGGTGCCCAGCACCGCCGAGCCGACGCCGATGACGAACGTGGCGAAGAAACCGATCCGCTGCCTCCCCGGCAGGATGAGTCGGCCGAGCAGACCGACGAGCGCACCGATGAGCACCGCGCCGAGATAACCAGTTACCAGCATTGCCGAATCTCCCCTCCAGCAGTGCCCAGGTACATGCCCGAATCTCACGTTCGGGGAAACCCTCGCTCGATCGCGGTCTGGTTCAGGGCTTGCGGGCAGCTGGTCGCTGGCGCAGGGTAAGCGCGCACAGCACGCCTCTGATCAGGGCCGCGGACATGTCCCCTCGATCCACTACGCTGCTGGATCTATCCCACGTGACCGAAGGACGCACATGGCCCGCCCCTACAGTCCCGGACCGAAGCAGTTCGTCTTCGCCGTCGGTGATGGCAACGATCAACACGTCTCCGTGGGCGACCCTCAAGAGGCCTACGTGGCGTTCTCCGCATTCTTCCGGGGTCGAGAGTCTGACACCTACACCATCACTGACGAAGCGGCAAGGCAGAGTCTGGTACTCATGCCCCGTCTGGGTGTGATCTCCCGGATCAAGGATGCGGACCAACCTCGGTCGGAACACCTACGGGTCGACAGGGCCAACCGCTACCTTCCGAGCGCGATGCTGTTCTTCGAGAACGGATATGCCGGCCTCGACCACTTCGGCCAGTGGTTCTCCGACCTCTCCGACCTCGACGCGTCGCCGGAGACCCGCGGTGCCGCCCGCGCCGCCACGTTCACGACGGAAGCAGCGGCAATCGAAGAAGTCGGCCGGATCTGGGCAGATTCCGGCGTCGTCGACCCGAGCGACAAGCATTACGTCTTCTTCGACTCGCATGATGTCGACGATGACCGAGCCGATCGAGCCGAACTTCTCCAGTTGATCGAGTTCCTCGGGCTCGAACGGGTCGACGCCCCGGCCGGGGCCGTCGGGGGCGAAGTCTGGGTGCGTACCGACCCACGCCTCGACGTCGAATGTGCACGGTGGTCGTGAAAGATGAGAGACATCTTCCGGACCTGTGGCCGACTTGCCGACCGCTGACGGCGCTGGGCTCGCTACCCGGTGCAGCGCTCTGACTTCTCCAGGTCAGCGAGCATCGCTGCGGCTTGCGCAAGCTGCCCTTCGTGGAACACCGGTATGCCGTGACGTAGCAGTTCCTCTGCGGTTACTCCCCGTCCGGGCACGGTACGGCCGGTGAATGAGCCGTCATAGATCACGCTACTGCCGCAGGTTGGGCTGCCGTCGACAAGGATCGCGAGCGCGACGCCTGCCTCTACCGCCCGGTCCAGTGCTCGTCGAGCGGCGAGCCTAAACAGGTTGGTGACGTCTGCGCCGGTGGCTTCTTCAACCCGCGCGGAACCCGCGAGAACGTCTCCCGCAGTCCCCCCTACTATCTCGGCGGGCGGGCGAGGAATGGGAAAGCCCACCGCGACCTCCGGACAGAACCGCACGAGGCGTCCTTCGGCCGACCAGCGGTCCCAGATCAGCGAGTTCACCGGCACATATGTCGCGTTGTAACGCAGCGCCGGCCCCTGCAAACATCCGCTGACAAGCACCTTCAGCACGGTCCGAACCGTAGCACCGGGCCGACGCGATTGACGGAGAAGCTGACCCAGGACCAGCATCCGCCACGGCCTGGCGGAGATGGCTGACCGACACCGCAGCGTCCAAACCAAGACCAGACGCGAGAATCTGCCGCAATCCATGCGACCTGTCGCGCTCGATCAGGCAGAGGCTCGCATCGCCGCCGCCCTGGCCGCCGGCGGCAACCTGCTCTCCGACGCGCACGCACCTTTGTGGTGGGTCCTGGCCGACGCCGAGGGCAACGAGGCGTGCGTCGCCACCTGGGTCGGCCGCGCATAGCAGGACGGCGAGGTTTCACCTCGTGAGCCCGACCAGCGTGGCGAGTCGCGCCACGCCGGCCGGCGCCGGTTGCGCGCGAGCAACCTCGGCGATCACGGTACGCGCCAACGGCCGGCACCGAACCTCAGCCGGCGCGACACTGTCCGCGTCCACCAGGGCGCGGGCAGCCCCGCGCAGGTCACCCACCTGCAGGTACGCCCGCGCGACGTCCACCAGGTACGCGCCCCGATACTCGGCCGGCAACCGCCGCCACCCCTCCCGCCGCACCATTGTCACGTGCCTCTGCAGCGCCTCGTCGGCGTCACCCCGTTGCGCCGCCGACAACACCCGCGCCAGGTCGACGACGATCGGCCCGAAGCTGGTGCGGTGCGTGTCGTCGTACCCCCGAAGGTGTGCGGCAACGCCCGCGGCCCGGTCGGTCAGCTCCCCGGCGCGGTGGTGGTCGCCGCTACCAGCGGCGGCGAGAGCGGCCTGCACCAACAACGTCCCACCCAAAGCCCACTCCCCCGGACCCTGGTGATCATGAGGTTGACGGGCACTTTGATCTCCACCACACCCGCCAACCTCATGATCAACGACGCGAGATGGGAGTGGGAGGATGCGGTTTGCCGCATTGAGGGTCGCCGTCAGGGCGAGACGGTCGCGGTTTGACGCACGGAGCGCTTGGGCTACCGAGATTGTTGCCGTTGCCGCCAGGATCGGGTCGTCGCCGGCGGCGGCCATCGCCCGGTCGGCGGCCAGCCATCCAAGGTCGGCCTCGCCGAGCTTCACCAGCAGCGACGAGGTGATCCGGTACGCCTGCACCAGCACCTCCGCCGACCGCACGCCCTGGGCGGCGTCGAGCAGACCCGGCACCACCCGCACCAACTGCCCGTAGTGCGCGTGCTGGTAGGTCAACCAGGCGTACCCGACCTGCCTCCTGACTTCCTCCATCGTCTGGGCCGGGGCCTGCGGGATGTCGTAGCGGGCGAGCACGGCCCGGATGTCGTCCACCCCGTCCGGCGGGCCGGCAGGCGTCGGCCGCCGCTGACCGAGCAGCACCTCCGGATCGACCCACAGGACGTCGGCCAGTTCCTGGATCACCGAGTACCGGTCCAGGGCGCGCACGCCCCGCTCCACCTTGTCCACCCAGCTCTTCGACCTGCGCAGGCGGTCGGCAAGCATCTGCTGGGTCATCGACCGCCGCACCCGCCAGCGGGCCACCCGGCGACCGATCGGGAGGTCATCGCTGGTCACGCCGCCACCGCCGGTCCGGGACCGCGCGGGTCGTGTCGTTTACGGGTACGCGGTCTGCCTCGGCCTGGGCGAGGAGGCGCTGTTTGGCGGCCTCTCGCTCGGCCGCCTCGGACCGCTCACTCCTGTTCGCTGACTCGTCGCCCTGCATTGACACCTCCGCTGGCCGGGGTGTGACGTCTGCCGTCACTCAGGACCCCTGCGATCAGCGAAGCGGGCTGCCAGTCGACGGACCAGATGGCAAGCGATGCGCTCGGTTGCGCTGCTCAGGACGTGGGTTGCGCAGGGTTGCGCGGGTCCCCATAGGACCGCAGCAGCCCATAGGCTCGTCACTGTTGGTAGTTGACTGATGCCTGGAGGCGGAACCATGGCGCGACCGGTGACGAACGCAGCGTTCGAGGGGCTGCTACTTGCCGCCGGCTACGGTAACGCTCACGCCGCCTTTGCTCGGCAGCTCAACCACGCCGGCCGCAACGAGGGCGCCTGGCGCTACGACGCTGCCAGCGTCTACTGGTGGTTACGCGGTCGCCGGCCTGGCGAGCACGTCCAGGCCGCAATGGCTGAGACCCTAGCCCGCAAGCTCGGCCGCTCGGTCGGCGTGACCGAGCTGGGCTTTGGCGCGGCCGAGAGCATCGGCATGTGTGTCTACCCTGCGACCGTCGATGGGGCGATCGATACCGCCGAGCTGATCTGGACGAGATTGGCCAAGCGCCTCAGCCAACAGGACAGCGGGGTGTTCGATAGCGGCAAAGCGCTAGAGGCGGCGCTTGGCTGGCGGTATGACCTGCCCGACAAGGCCGTCAGCCGGAGCGGCCGACAACAGGTCACCTCCACCGACGTTCAATCGCTGTACGCGCTGGCGGACCACTTCACCGACCTCGACCGACGTCATGGCAGCGGCTCTCCGCGTACTCGTGCGGTAATGGCCGACTTCCTCCTACGTCAGGTCGCGCCGATGTTGCACGGCACCTACACCGATGCCGTGGGGCGCGACCTCATGCGCGCAGCGGCAACGCTCTCCGGCCAACTCGCTTTCATGTCGTACGACGCAGGCGACCATGCCATAGCGCAACATCATGTGACGCTCGGCCTACGGCTCGCCAAGGCCGCCGACGACCGCCTCTACGGCGCTCACCTGCTCGCCAACCTCGCTACCCAAGCCGTGTTCTTGGGGCATGCCAGGGAGGCGGCCCGGCTCGTCGAAGCAGCCATTGACGGGGCAGGCCACGCACCCGCAGCCGTCCTCGCCCGCCTACATGCCACTGCGGCTACTGCGTACGGACAGTCAGGCGAACGACGTGCCTGCCAGCTGGCGCTCGCTAAGGCTGAGCGTGCTCTCGACCGGACGAGCGCAGATCCGGGGCCGCACTGGGTCGGCTACTTCAGCCCTGCCCACCTGGCCGGGGCCGCGCTGAGGTGCCTGGGGGACCTGCGTCTATACACACAGGCCCTTCGACACGCCCCCGAAGCGCTCACCCTAGACAGCCAGAACACGAGAACGCGCGCCCTACATACCGCCCTCGTTGCGATGACCTATACCCGCGCTGGAGACACCGACGCCGCCTGCAATTGGGCCTCGAAGCTGGCGCAGCACGCAGCGGGCATCCAGTCGACGCGCGTCCAACAGCGCGTCCGCGAACTCGCTACTGCTCTCAGCCCGCAGCAAGCGCTGCCCCAGGTCAACGAAGTTCTGCGTACCCTAGCGGCCATGCCAGCAGCCGCATAGAGCAAGAGCGCACCTAGACATGTCCGCTAGCGTCACCGAGGTGACCTGGACGGAGCCCGCCACGTGGTACGCGAACCTAGCTTCCTTCTACGCCGCCGCTGCAGCCTTCATCACTGACCAAGACGACAACGTGTTGCTTGTCAAACCCACCTACCGCGACTACTGGGCCTTTCCAGGCGGCTACGTGGACGAGGGCGAGTATCCACACGATGCTTGCGCCCGCGAGGTCCGCGAGGAGCTGGGCGTCGCCGTGGAGGTGGGCGACCTACTAGTCGTGGACTGGGCACCGCCTGCCGGGGAACGACCTCGCGCGATCATCAGCTTCACGTTCGATTGTGGAACAATAACGAGCCTCGACAAGCTTGAACTGGCCGGTGAGGAACTGGAAGAGGCCGCCTTCTTCTCAGAAGGTTCTGCCGCCCAGCGTCTTCCCGCCAGCGTTGCTCCAAGAGCCCGCTCCGCGAGACTAGCCCGAAGCCAACGCACCCCGGTTTACCTCACCGCCGGTCAGAATGTTCCGGGCAATAGGGGGCAGGATCGTCGGTAGGCACGGTCAATCGCAGCCGGTCAGCAACATCGCAGCCAGCCTGAAAATTAGGAATATTCGACAGGACCTCTTGTGGCTGCCTGCATCTGAAAGATTCCGGCGCGAGCAGCTTAGCGCTTGGCACCATTGAATGATTGATCGCCGCCAGACGACCTTTGCGGTGGGGCACTGGGCGCCTTCTTCAACTTCATCTCTGGAAGAACCGACGACTCGGACCACCCTAGGCCACTGGAGCCCTTCCGGACAGCAGCTTCACGAACCCGGTTAGTCAAATCATCACGGAATTTCTCAATGTCGACAGCCTGCATAATTCCATTTTCAATCAAGTACTTGACCAGATCCGCGAATCTACTGTCGCGCACCTCCTCCTGCTCCATGCCTGCTCTCCAAGCCTCATTAAGCATCTCAAAAAGCTTCTCAGATCCATTCGGATGTTCAGCAGCATGTGCGAGCAACAACTCGTAGGGATCCATCTCAAGGTCGCGCATTGCAATCAAAGCAGCCTTGCGCCTTTCCAGCTCTGCAGCATGCTCGATCCGCTTGATCTCGTTGAGACGGATCGCCTCGACCTTAGCGCGTTCGTGTTGTTCCGCCGCAAGATCGCGGCTGCGCGACGCACCTCTTAGATCCTCAAGATACTCAAAAGCCGTCCGGTTGGGCGTCAGTCGCACATTGAGACGATAAATCGTTATGCCTTCAGGAAGCGGGATATCCCGAGAGAACTCTGCGTTGAATTTATCCTCGGCTAGATGAATCTCCTCAAGATCGAAACTTCGGGTGACGGCCCTGAGCTCGCTACTCACATAATTGAGAATCACAGAGGCGCCGTACGTCACATAACGACGGACTATCTCGGCTGGATCTGTCACGCGGAAACCTATATCGATCACCGCTTCCAAGAAATGAGCGTTCCTGGCGGTTGGTAAGTCCATACCCCCAAGCCTGGCGGTGCGACGTTGATCAGATACGTCTACTTCGTGTCGGATCCAGCTAGATGTGGTTGAATGCCGAGCCCAGGGGCGCCCACCACCTTGCGGGATCTGCACCCTGCCATCGGCATCCGAATACACAATCGCGACACCCGGGCGCAAGGCTGAGTTCCTCTGCCAGCCAGGCCGAACGAGTGCAGATCGAAGGATTGGACGAAACCCATTTGTCATAGCGAAAACTCCGAGCTCGTCGTGTTCAGATCGAGTTGCTCAAATTGCCGCTTCAACGCAGCGGCGGTGGCCGTTAAAGGCTGCAAATGGTCCGCCTGCCCCCAGTTATCCACTATATGATGAACTATCTCCCGGACACGAGGACTGTACGAGCTGACACCCACAAGTAGATATGTTAAAACTTGGCGCATCGCTGGAGTTCTCTCCGCCATGACAGCCCAATCAGTGAGAGTGGTAGCAGCGTCAAGAGAATTTCCGGAGTGCAGCACGCTCGCCCACATAAGGCAAAGCTCGCTCCGAATTTCTTGATCCCGGTCCGCTAAAACGAGGAGTGTCGGCCACAATTCAGGAGTGAGATCTGGATGAACATCGGGCACCTCGGTGAGCAAGGACGTCGCGGCTTGGAGAAAAGCCATTTGTGCAGCAAATTCTCGCCGGTAGTTCGGGAGCCACTCACAAAGAGACGTCAGCACAGAGCCGGATAGTTCACAACTATCCCTCCCGGCCAGGTCAGACAAGCTCCGGGAAACAGCTGCCGTGACGTCGAGATCACCGCACCCTGCAAGCCTACCGAGCCGATCGATCAGCCATGTTGGATCGCTAAAAGCTAGACTAACTCCGTAACTACGGGCAGCGGTGGCCTGTTTCCTTCGTTCCCGCTGCAATCCGTGCCATGTCTCGATAAGGCGCAGGACGTTAGCGGCCGTGAGCGGATTTGCTGCCGGCACCCGCAGCGCGTTAGCAACTGCATCACGCCGAAGATAGCTCTCATCACCCGCCCATCGCTCGAACATAGAATGGTGAAGGTAGTCGAAATTTAGAATTGAGAGCAGCCCTAAAGCAGTGGCCGCTCGAATCCGGACACGTTCTGACTGCTCCTCTCCAGCCGCGAGATCCAGCAGCCAGGCGAGCATCTCCTTACTCCTACCGGACCGCTGCCAGAAATGCTCAATGACACGTCGCGGATAGGTCCGATCTGCATACTCGACAGCTTGGACCACTGAACGCCCGTAAGGCCCGCGGGAGTACACCTTCCGTGTACGCGCTCGGAACTCTTCAAGCCTTGCGGCGGAGGCCGTCCGTCCCACCTTAGTCCCGCGCCTATTCTTGGCAGGTTCAAGCCCTTCAGCAAGGACCGTAGAGGCATCGGAAACAACCTCGTACGGAAGACCGTCGAGTACCGCGAGCGTTACGGCGAAACAAGCGTCTTCGAGGTCATTGAATCCTTCCATCCAGATTGTGAAGTTGTCGACATCGCGCCGATTCATCATTCGCCTCAGAACAGCTAGGTCGACGGTGCCGTCTTTCGTTATCTGATGGATGATGTCAGCAAGATGACCTGCCCGCCGACAGGGCAGCGTTGGCGGTAGCAGTTCATCAATAGCTTCACGAAGACCCTCCTGCGAAAGCAAATCGTTCGCCTGCTTGTCGAAGCGCCACCGAAGATGCTTCTCGACGATGGCACTGTGGGAGGGTGGCTCGAAGGGAGGGAGCCGATAGTCTAGTGCCTCTTCATCGTCAAGCCGAGTTTCCGTCCCAGTGACTATGATCAGTCGAGTCTTCGCCTCGATTAGCGCGTGATCCAAATTCCGAAGGTCACGTCCGGACAAGCTTGACATCGCGGCAGGCTCCGCAAGTATGAGGCCTACGCCGGATATGGCGTCGTCGGAACTGGTTCGTCCGGCACTGATTGCATCGTTAAGCTGCGCAAGATTGACGTGGGAATCTACCATGTATATGGGGTCGTGGTTTGCCTCCGCAAGAAGTCGAATGGCAAGCGTTGTTCTCCCACTACCCGC
Source organism: Micromonospora sp. M61 (assembly GCF_018070245.1). NCBI lineage: Bacteria > Bacillati > Actinomycetota > Actinomycetes > Micromonosporales > Micromonosporaceae > Micromonospora > Micromonospora sp. M61. The sequence continues at coordinate 64,031 of NZ_JAGPYA010000039.1, forward strand.
GACGGATTGCATAATGGATGCATGCCGGGTCATGAACTCAGTCTGGATGCTGCTCCACTCGCGCGGCGGAACAAATGCATGGATGGACCGATCGAGCAGGAGAGGCGAGATTTGACTCATACGGGCTAGATTTTCAGCACGACCGAATGAAATGACGTACTTGTCACCGCCGACTAGGTCGCCGCGAATAATTACCTGTTCTGCTTCTTGCAGCCATTCCTGTCGATCAGTGGCGGCGCCAAGCCGACCTCTCGCTTCACTGCCCCGGAGGGGTGCACCTGTGCTGGGCTCGTGAACACCATTGGTAGGTGGTCCGCCATCGGATCCCCCATACACGTTCCTAGAAGTTTCGCTGGAATCGCTAAACTTGGCAGCCTTTCGTGTCTCGCCGCCGCCCTGCGTCGGGACCCCTGAGGTAGCGGCAGCGTCGTCACTCATGACGCATCACGTACTTTGAGCCGTTGACGACATCTCCACCTACCTGTACAGCACCATTGAAGGTGATACCGGTTGATGTGGGCCCGGAACTGCTCGCCTCAACTTTCACACCTGGACTTTCGGAGACCATAAACTCTCGAAGACCACGAAACAGGCGCG